>CAYOYI010000274.1:0-5793 GCA_964408105.1 uncultured Chitinophagaceae bacterium
CTCAGCATATTCACAACTTCCAAACGGACTTAGCTCTGTTATAGCTTCCTCCAAACGTTCCTTTTTTCTCGAGCCGATATAAACTTTGGCTCCGTAGCTAAGAAACTGTTTTGCGATGGCTTTCCCTATGCCGCTGCCGCCTCCCGATACCATTACTACTTTATCCTTAAATAAATCCTTCTGAAACATGTACAATTTTTGTTGGCTCAAATTTGCAAAAATTAATGGAAGAAAGCGTTTATCAAGGCTGGATAGACACTTTATTATTCATGATATTTTATTGACCAGGTGACAGTTCTTCGGGCAATACATTTCACGCTGTCTTAAATAGACATGGCTTTGTATGAGTAATCCGGAATTGAACTGCCCAACAATGGGAAACAAGCACTTTACGCTCTGCTATGGCGTCCGCAAGTTTTGTTTTTCTTCCCAGGCTCAGTATATTGTTACCATGAAAACCAACGTATTATTGGGGATAGCATGCCTGATGGCTATTGCCGATACAACTAAATCCCAGGCCGTTTTTAAGGTATTGCACTATACGGAAACCTCTGGTTATGACCATAACACGAGGGTAAACTCGCTGGCAATGCTGCAAAGTCTTGGAGCCAGCAATGGCTTCACGGTGGATAATGATACAGATGGTTCTTCGTTTGATTCCTTATCAAATCTGCAGCAATATGCTGTGGTGGTATTCTCCAATACTTCCGGCAATAACATTTTAGACTCCGCACAACGAGCCAATTTTGAAGCTTATATCAATGGCGGAGGATCTTACGTTGGCATCCATGCAGCGAGTGATACTTACAGGCATTCAACTGCGAATGGAGGCAATACCGGGACATGGGATTGGTATGCGGAGATGGCAGGGGCCAGTGTGCAGACGAATCCAAACCATGTGAGCGGAACACCGCTCTACGAAATGAGTAAGATAGGCACTCATCCTGCTACCGATAGTTTACCTGACCCGTGGGCTAAGAATGAAGAATATTACTATTGGCAAGGAGGATATTACAATGCAGGCAACATTCCTGTGTTGGAAGTGGAGGAGACCATTGGCCCTAACGGCCAGGTGAATAGCTATGACAGTGCCCGGCCGATGTCATGGTATAAATATTTGCCGGGAGGCGGAAGATCATTCTATACCGCTTTGGGACATTCGAATTCAAACTACACAAGTGACCAGAACTTCATCAGGCATATCAGGGATGCTGTTTTGTGGGCTGCTAAAGTTTCTATTGAAGGCGTAATTGAGTCTGAAGCCGGGCAGCCTGTTAAGACCGCTACCGTCAATCTTACAGGGGAAGATTTACAAAGTTTTACCACCGGAGCCGATGGAAAGTTCAAATTTGATGTCATCAAGGGAGGCGACTATATCATCACGCCTTACAAGAATAATGACAGTATAGTCACTAATGGAATTAGCACAGCCGATATAAGCCTGATTCGGGGGCATATCCTAAGTAATCAGGAGTTGTCTTCGGCTTATAAGATCATTGCCGCTGATGTAAACGAGAACAATAGTGTTTCCACTGTAGACATCTTATACATGCGTAAGACGTTGCTGGATGGCATAACAGCCTTTCCCAATGGGGTGCTTTGGAGGTTTGTCAGCAGCGATTCCATTTTTCCGAATCCAGACAATCCATTCCCCTTTGAACAAACAAGGATATATAACAACCTTATCTCAAACCAAACCGATCAGGACTTTATCGGTATAAAGCTGGGTGATGTGAATGATACTTGGGATGCAGGACAGCAGTGAACTGACCCGGAGCCTCGATTATTCTTTAAATCTCTCCAAGACTTTCGCCTCATTATTGCTGACTGAGGTGGTTGGCAAAAGATCGCTAAATGATTTGAAACTAAATTCCCCCAACGCGAATGACCGCAACGAAATCAAAAAGGGAGATTTCCAATATGGACAAGGGCGCCTATATGATTCTGGGTATCGTTGCGCTTGCGGTTGCGGGTGCGATCTATGGGCTTGTGAAGCTGCTTGGGTGATCTCAACTGTAAATCGTCACCGTCAATTCTCTTCTTCCACCGCGGTTGCGGAATTCGCACAAATAAATCCCCTGCCAGGTTCCCAGGTCAAGCCTGCCGTTCACTATGGGAATTGTGACCGAGGTGCCTACCAATGACGCTTTGATATGAGCGGGCATGTCATCACTGCCTTCAGTATTGTGTTTATGGAAAGGCTCATTTTCACTCACCAGGCAATTAAACACGTTTTCAAAATCCTCCCGCACGGTTGGGTCGGCATTTTCATTAATGGTAAGTCCGGCCGAAGTGTGTTTAATGAAAACATGAAGCAATCCATTTTCAGGGATGTTTTCAATTTTCTCCAGAACAAGATGTGTGATTAGATGAAACCCGCGTTTGAATTCGGGCAGACGAATGTAAAATGTTTGAACCATTACATGTCCAATTCATGCGCCTCCGAACCCGATCACTTATGCAGCGAATCAGATTTTTTTTTGGGGTCGAAATTGGCAAGCTTTATTACCGTAGCCTTGTTCCTGAAAAGCGGAGGAACAGCCATTTTTGCGTCCTCATGACTTTCAGCATCAATAATTGCATAAGCAGTATGATCGTTGTCATAACAACCCCACTCAAAATGGGTAAGGAAGTTCGCGTGGTATTCTCTGAAATGTTTTACTGCCTGCCTGCAGTCTTCAGCAGTGTGTTCTGATTTTATTATGAAACGGCTCATATCCTTTTTTTGAAGCCATAAAAATAAAACTCTCTTTCACTTATGCTCACGTTTCCTGTAAATATTTTCTGACAAAACGTATTGCCATTGCACCTTCCCCCACAGCGGATGAAATTCCGGCTAATGCTCCGGACCGTACATCTCCCGAGGCAAAGATTCCTGGAATACTTGCCTCCGGCAAGTAAGGTTCCCGGTTAGGCTCCCAGAAATTTGAGTAAGATTTTTCTTTCATCAGTTCCCTGCCGGTGACGATAAATCCCTTCTCATCTTTCAAAAGCGTTTCATTAAGCCAAGCTGTTGCTGGCCTTGCCCCGATGTAAAAAAATAAGGCTTTGGCAGGAACAGTTTTTTCCTCACCGGTTTGGTTATGCCATAGGGTAATTCTTTCCAACTCATTTTTGCCATGCACGGCTTTGACCTCTGTTTGCCCTAACACCTTAATATTTGAAGCGCTGCTGATATTTTGCACAAGGTAATCCGCAGCAGTTTGCTGCAGAGATTCACGCCTGATCAGTATGTTCACCTCTTTCGCAAAATGGCATATATGCATGGCAGCCTGGCAGGCAGAATTTCCACCACCTACTATATAAACAATTTCATTTCGGCACGCATGAGCTTCAACACCGACCGAGCCATAGTAAACTCCAGCTCCGGTGAATTTTTCAATTCCGGGTATGTTCAATGTTGTATAATCAACGCCAGTTGCAATAACGATCGTTTTGCTGTGAATAACAGTGCCATCGGCAAGTTGGGTAATCTTATAGCCATCCTTAACGGAAATTTTCCTGACCTCCTGGGGCGTAAGAATTTCCGTTCCGAAACGAAGGGTTTGTGCTAGGGCCCTTCTGGTTAGTTCACTACCGGATAATCCGGCCGGGAATCCAAGATAGTTTTCAATGCGGGAACTGCTGCCGGCTTGTCCTCCGGGATGGCTTTTTTCTATTAGCAATGTTTTTAACCCTTCACAGGAGCCATAAACTGATGCAGCTAACCCGGCAGGACCAGCACCAATAATCAGAACATCATACATTTTTTCTGCAGGCTGCGATCGGAGCCCAATCTTTGCAGCAAGCTCCTGAAGTGTTGGATCAGTAAGGCATGAGCCATCAGCTAATACCACAAGTGGCAAATCTGAAAGAGATGCGTTGGCTCCGGCTATGAATTTTTTTGATTCCGCATTATCCTCAGCATCAAGCCATAGAAAGGGGACAAGATTCCTGGAAAGAAACTCTTTAAGGTTGTGTGATTTTGGTGACCACTGAAAACCGACAACGCGAATGCCTTCATGATCAGGCTTGTAATGAGCATGCCACTCTTCAAGCAGATCATCCACAACAGGATAAAGTTTTTCTTCTGGCGGACTCCAGGGTTTTAGTAAGTAATAATTAAGCTTAACTGTATTGATTGCTTTGATGGCGGCATCAATATCAGAATATGCTGTAAGCAAAACCTGCATTGCTTCAGGAAAAATCTCTTTTGCCTGAATCAGAAATTCAACTCCTTCAATTTCCGGCATCCGCTGGTCGGAGATAAAAAGCGCTACCGTTTCTTTTTTTAGTTTAAGCTCTTTTATCAGGTCCAGCGCTTCCCGTGCCGATTCCGTTGCAACAATGCGATAATCCTTTCTGTATTTATTTCGCATATCACGCTGGATAGCCCCCAACACATGGGTATCATCATCTACTATTAGTATATAGGGAAGCTTCACCGTTAATCGAGACTATCAGTTTTTTTTTGTTCGTTTTTTGGAAATGGAAGATGCACGACAAATTGAGTTCTGCCCGGAACTGAGCTGACTTTAATTTCACCATTGTGGCGCTTCACGATCCTCATGGCCAGATCCAGTCCGATACCTGTTCCCTGACCTACTTTTTTTGTAGTAAAAAATGGATCAAAAATCCTGGATATAATTTCCGGTGGGATGCCGCTGCCATTATCGATCACATGCACAGTTACTTCCCGGTCATTGCAGTTAGTTTCAATTATAAGCTCTCCATTCTTGCTCATTGCGAAGATGGCATTGTCAATCAGATTGGTCCACACCTGGTTGAGTGATCCGATATAAGCCGGAATATCACGAAGGTTCTTGCAAAAATTCTTCTTAACTGAAATGCTTTTATCACGTAATTTATATCCGAATAATGTAATGGTGTTCTCTAAATCTGTGTGAATATTAGTGGGTTGCATTTCATTCGTGCGGTCCATATGCACGTGGCTCTTTATCGCGCCTACCAAGTTTGAAATCCGGGCCGAAGCTTCATCCAAATCCTTTATGATCTTTTGTGAGGTGAGGAGATTTTCCAGCCAGGAAATCATTTTATTGAAAGCATTTGATTCTACTCCATTACGGAGGCTTTCGAGATCAGCCACTGCAAACCCGGTTTCGGCAAAAATCTCTGCGGCTTGCTGATTTTGTGCGAGTCCGTTGGTTTCCAGCCAGTCGGTAATGTCGTCTTCCTGCTGAACGCGCTGAAGAGCCGTGAGTTTTATTTTTTTATCTGCTTTTTTTGATTCGACTAAATGACGGATGACCCTTATATTTTCAGGGTTGATTCGCTCATCCAGCAGGTTTTCGGTAAGGTCAAAATTTTGCATCAGGCGTTTATGCAGCTCTGCAGAAATGCGGTTAATGGCGGAAGCGGGATTATTCAGTTCATGCGCAATGCCTGCTGCAAGTTGTCCCAAGGCGCTTACCTTTTCCTGCTGCAACTTTTCAATTGCGAAATGCCGGGCACGTTCCGTCATGTATCCCACGCAGCGCTGTACAACTTCTGGACTAACCTGCTCCAACTCTGAGAAATATTTTTTATGCAGCGAGAACATCTTCACTTTACCCACTGCATAACTATTTCCAGGAGTAGTTTTCAGCCGGGAAAAAGGTAGTGTTCCGCCAACTCCTCCAACGATCGCATCATTGACAAAAGTGAAGTAATAAACCAGTTTGCCACTCACGCCCATGTAAAAGTCAACCCTTCCTTCACACATCAGCCACATTACATCAATTGGTTCACCCATCTTGAAAATGCAATGGCCATCTTCATATTCAAAATATTCACAACGATCATATATCCATTGTA
>CAYOYI010000275.1:0-5786 GCA_964408105.1 uncultured Chitinophagaceae bacterium
GAAGAGCGGAAATATCAATGCTGGCAAGAGCTGGCGTTACTTCAAGTGAAGCACTATAATCACTATTACCTGTCCTCCCGGAAAACCTGATCGCTCCTTTAGGGTCTCCTGAATATTTTCCAAAAACCAGCACCGGCCTTTCAGCAAGCACATCAGGAATTGATACCGGCTCAACATCATAGGCTGCAAAATTTTCAAATGAAACCTTCACATTGGTCAGCACAGGTGTCTGGATATATTCGCGAAAGCGATCAGCTTTTGCAGCTGCTTCTCCCTGCCTCGTGATAACGAATGGCTCGCCCTGCCCTACTCTTGCCATGCCTTCGATAATATAGCGATTCACGGAACTTCCTATTCCGAATGCAAAGAAGTTCGCTTTACCTAAATTGTTTTTAATTAAGTCAAACGCCTCTTTCTCCACTGTAACATATCCATCGGTTGCTATCACAACTGTCCTTGAGAAATTTTCCATTTGCGGAAGCGCGAGTGCGCGTTTGAGAGCTGGTAACAGTTCTGTTCCTCCCCCACCCCGCTGCTGCTCGATCAGGTTTATTGCCTTTGAAATATTTTCTTTCGTTGCCGGCAATGAACTTTCAGCCATCACCGAATTTCCTCCAGCAAACAGAAGGACGTTGAAACAGTCAGTCGGCTTGAGATTGCCGATCAGATCCTTAAGCAGTTTTTTAGAAATATCCAGTGGATAGCCGTGCATTGAACCCGACACATCCACGATGAAAATATACTCACGCCCGGGAATTTCTTCGGGCGTTACACGTTGCGGTGGCTGCAACATTGCAAGGAAGAAATTCTCTTTTTCCCCCTTGAAAAGCAACACTCCCGATTCAACACCTGAGCCTGATAATCTGTATTTCAAAACATAATTACGATTACCGCCATCAGTTTCATTATTCAACAAAACCGAAGCGGATGATTTACTAGTGAAGTTCACTTTTACTTTATGCGTATTGCACGAAACATCTTTAATCGGCATTCCGGCATTAATTGTCGTCTTGATGTCAAAAGCATAAGTCGGCTTTTCTCCTTCATGCGTATATGGATTTTCAACCCAAAGGTCAGAAGTTGAGGCAGTGGCCAAAGGCTGATTGGAATAGCGCGGTCCGACAACTGTGGGATAAACGAATTCATAAATTCCTTTTTCAGGGACCAATACTTCCGTATACTTTAATTCCACAGTAATAGTATCACCTGGAAGAATGTTCGCAACATTCATCTGGAAAACATTTGGACGCTGCTGTTCGAGCAATGATGCCGTTTTCCCCTGGCCCTTTGCCTCTTCATAATCCTTGCGGGCTTTTTCCTTCTCATCAATTCTTGCAGTTAATATTCGCTCACCGATTCTCATGCGCATCGAATAGACGGCCGCCCGGGTTGACCCCGGGAAAATATAAATTGCTTCCAGCGTGCTCTTGCCTGTATTGGCATAAACTTGTTTCACCACAACATCAGCAATCACTCCGGCAATGGTGACATCAGCCGAAGTGCTTTTCAGAGGCAGTTGATCTACGTCCGGGTTATCGCTTTTGACAAAGAAATAAGGTGAAAGTGTTTTCTCACCTTCACTTTTTCCTATTCTGATCTCGTCCTGGGCAATACAGCCGCTTGAAATAAGTAAAGTCAAGAGCAGAAAAAATCCGCCTGTAATCATGGCTTGAATTGGAATTGACATTTGGGATTTCATAACGATCTTTTTAGTTTTTAAAAAATTGAACTGATGACTAAAAGATGCAAGCCCGATTATTTTCCATAAATAATGCTTTAAAACTTTCAAATTCTGTAAATTGGTATTGCCGTTTCGTCAGTAAAAAGTCATAATCCCCCTGGCTAATGTTATTTATCAGATCGGGTGAAAGGAAGCACGAGCCTGATGCGGAACTTATTCAGAAGTACCGCAATTCGGGAGAGTCTGCCTATATCGGGGAATTGTTCCAGCGCTACACGCATCTTGTGTTCGGTGTTTGCATGAAGTATCTCAAAAACGTTCAGGAAAGTAAAGATGCCGTGATGGAAATTTTTGAAAAGATCCTCACTGAACTGAAGCGGCATGAAGTGGAAAATTTCAAGCCGTGGCTTTACTTCGTTGCAAAGAATCACTGCCTGATGAAGCTCAGGAAGGAGTCATCGCTCGCTGGACATAAAGAAGGTTACAATAAGTTCTTCACTGATTTTATGGAATTTGAAGACGTTGCTCATCTCTTGAACGGGAAAGCCGATGAAGAACAGATCGGTGATTTCCTCAGAAACGGAATTCAGAACCTGCGAGAGGAGCAGCGGCATTGTATCATGTTGTTCTATTTTGAAGATAAATCGTACGAAGAAATTGTCAATCATACTGGATATAGCATGATGCAGGTGAAGAGTTTCCTGCAAAATGGAAAACGCAATCTTAAAATCCACATTCAGCATCGCTATGGCAGGTAACGGGAAAAAAATATTGATGTTTGATGAAAGCGGCATGTTGTCGAAGGATATTCTCCTGGGATACATTCACGGAGAGCTGTCTCCGTCTGTAAGGGAGGAAGTCGAAAAGCACATCGCTGCAGATGAATTTTACCAGGATGTCATTGAAGGATTAAAGCAAGTTCCTGAAAAAGGAAAAATAGAGAAGGTCGTGAACAATCTTAATGAAGCAGTTGCACAGCGCTCAGGTTCGGAAGTAAAGGCCACGCCCGGACTCGCGATTGGCGATTTTCTCAATGAATATAAAAATATCGCTGCAGTAATTCTTGGAGTAGTGCTGCTCGCAGGAATAGTAGCTACCGTCATGTTGGTCAGAGATACAAACGCTCCGGTTGCAAAAAACGAAGAAAGGTTTGAGGCTCCTATGAAGGCCGAAGAAAAGCTGGAGCCTATGGCGGATGGTGAAAGCGTAGTAACCGAACCTGCCGAAGAAGCAGAAATGTCCGTTGATACTCTCGCTGGGTTTGTTGCGGTTGCGGAAGACGAGATAGTTGATGGAGTATCAAATGATATCACAATTAGCGGCAACTCGCAAAAAAAGGAACCTTCTGCCAAACAAACTCCGGGAGGCGCAGTGCCAAAAGCATCCGAGTCAGTTACCGGAGCAACGAAACCTGCGCCAGTGACAGAAAACAAGAATTCAAAAAAAGAGAGCAATGCTGATGACGATAAGATTGAGTCTTCCACTTCGGCACAGAATGGCCCTGCTGTATCCGACATTATCAATGCCTCCGATGCAACAAGAATGAGCTATGTCACTACCCCAACGACCTCAGAAAAGCCTGCGAGCCGCAAATCACAAAGTGACAAAAGCAAAAGCACAGAGATCACCTTGCAGGAGGAGGCAATCACCGTTGCCGATGAGATGCCGCAATATCCGGGAGGAGAGGTTGCAATGCGCCAGTATATCCGCGATAATATTCAGTATCCGAAGAAGGCGAGAGAGGACGGAATCCAAGGAAAAGTTTATCTCAGCTTCACCGTGGGTTCTTCGGGAAGAATAAAAGACATCCGCGTGGTTCAGGGAGTGAATAAGGAGATCAATGCGGAAGCCATCCGGCTTATTTCAAACATGCCCTCCTGGACACCCGGGAAAAAAGACGGGCAGGCAATTGCTGTCAAACAATACCTGCCTATTGAATTTTCGATCACTGCGAATCAGTAAAAACAGTTTTATCATCTTCGGATGTTTTGTATTTCTATTTAACCCTTCAAAAAAATTAATCGTGTGACCTGCCTTCAGTCAAACCGAAAACATGCCTAAATACGTCTGGTATAAAGGGAAGGTGGTGGACATCATTGATGAAACGCACAACATCAAGCGCTTTTTCATTCAGATACCGGAAATAGAGAACTACGATTTCAGTCCGGGGCAATTCGCGATGCTTGACCTGCCTATCAATTCAAAAGTCACCAACCGTTCCTATTCCATCGCATCGCCACCGGGAACCGGAAATGTAATTGAACTGATCATCGTACTGAATGAAGCAGGACTTGGCACTCATTACCTGTTTGACAAGGTAAATGTCGGCTCGGAGCTTACGGTGTCCAGCGCGCTTGGAAAATTTGTCTTGCCTGAAACGCTTGACCGTGACATCTGCTTCATCTGCACCGGTGTGGGCATTGCGCCATTCCGCTCGATGTATCTTGATATTTTCAGGAAAAATATCCCGCACAAGGACCTTTTCATGGTTTTTGGAACAAGGCGCATGAGTGACCTGTGTTATCCAAAAGAGTTGCAGGAGGCCGATGCAAAGAATAATAGCTTTCATTATCTCCCTACCCTGTCGCGTGAAGATTCGGATTCATGGAAAGGAAGGAAGGGATATGTGCATGATGTTTACAAGGAACTGTTCCGCGATAAGCGCCCGGCATATTTTTACATCTGCGGATGGAAAGCCATGATCTTTGAAGCGCGTGATAACCTGCTGGCTATGGGTTACGATCGCGCTCATATCAAGTATGAACTGTACGACTGATAATTAGCAGCTTATCGGCCAAAATCTTAATTTGGCTTTTATGGGGCAATCGCAACTCTCGGAAAAAATCATCGCCTATCTTTCTAATTACCATCCTGACCGAATTGGGATATTTGGTTCTTATGTGCGTGGGGAGCAAACCTCCGGAAGCGACATTGATATTCTGGTGCGTTTCAAAGAAACGGTCAGCTTACTACAATTAGTAAAAATGGAGCGGGAATTGTCGAAGCTGCTCGGTATCAAAGTTGATTTGGTTTCAGAAGACGCGCTGAAGCATCCGGTTGTGAAACGCAACATTGAACGCGAGCTGCAAATCATCTACGAATGAGCAAAGCGGATTCGGTTTACATAGACCATATCCAAAACAGTATTAAAGCAATCCTTGCCTACACTAAAGGCATAACCCTGAATGATTTTCTGAAAGACAACAAAACTCAGGATGCCGTCATCAGGCAATTTGAGATCATCGGTGAAGCGGTGAAAAGAATTTCAGACAGCACACGCCCAAACCATCCTGAAATATCGTGGGATGATATGGCAGAAATGCGTGATAAACTGATTCATGATTACATTGATGTTGACCTTGAAATTGTCTGGAAAACAGTTGAGCAAGATGTTCCGATTCTTAAAGATCAGCTAAATAAACTATTATAGAACATGGACTTAACCAAGGCCACTATCCTGTTGCTTCTTTTGTGCTCCTCAATCTTCACTAACTCTCAAACCTACACCATCACCGACTTCGGAGCAGTAGGCAATGGCAGTACAGTGAACACCTCAGCTATACAGGCTGCAATTGATTCCTGCACGATCACGGGAGGAACGGTTTTGATACCGTCAGGCACGTTTGTTACCGGGACAATTGTTTTGAAAAGCAATGTCACGCTGGAAATTAATGGCACGCTGCAGGGAAGCTCCAATATCAACCACTATCCGGATTTCATTCCTGTGTTGCGCTCGATGGCGGATGAGAACACGCAGAAGTCAATCATCTATGCAGAGAATGCACGCAACATTGCTATCATCTGGCAGGGGAAACTGAATGGTAATGGTTTGTCTTTTCTTGGTGCCAATAATCGCCCCTATGGTGTTCGCTTTATTTCCTGTCAAAACGTAACGTATGAAAACATTGACATGGAAAGCTCTGCATTCTGGATGATGCTCAATCAGGATATTGATACGCTTACGATCCGCAATGTGAAAATCACTAACAATTCCAATTCAAACAATGACGGTATCGGTATTGATGCCTGCAGAAATGTACTGATTGAAAACTGTAATGTCAGTTCGTTTGACGATCCGCTGGTTTTCAAAACAACAACTCCATTG
>CAYOYI010000276.1:0-5769 GCA_964408105.1 uncultured Chitinophagaceae bacterium
CCATGAAGGTGCTGATTGGCGCTACTGCTGTTCAACTGACTTTTGGACTTAGCTATTTCAGGCTAAATCATTTTTATCAAATTTATGTTTATCCTGACGCCTACACTTATAAGCGATATAAGGTACAGTTCAGGGGTCATGTTTCTGAATTCGGCAGCATTCATTTATCATGGAACTACTTTGAGAAAGGGTTGCTCTTTCCGAATGACGGGATAAATCTGGGCCTGCATGAAATGATGCACGCGCTGAAGTATTATGCATTACAGCATCATGTTGATTTTACTTTCTATGACAACAATGAGATGATTGAGAAGCTCGCCCGGCTGGAATTGACAAAATTGAAGAAGAAGGATATTCAATTTCTTAAGAACCGCCTTATCCATAACACCGATGAATTAATGGCGGTAGGTGCGGAATGTTTTTTTGAGCTGCCACATCAATTCAGCAAAGAGCTGCCTGAGTTATATAAGGCTATCGGGCAATTGCTGAATCAGGATCCGCTGAATCCAAAAAATCCGGTGCTGGGTTATTATTCCGATCAGGGCGCAAACGGATTGGTAAACACTTTGCGACATCAGGTGTTTAGGTGAAATTTGAATCATGTTGTTTGTTGACGTGATCCTACCCCTCCCGGTAGCAGGTTTATTCACTTACCAGGTTCCGCGCGAATTAAGTGAGCAGGTGGAGCCGGGAAAACGTGTTGTCGTGCAATTCGGAGCACGTAAGATGTACACTGCCGTTGTCGCCAGGATTCATCACCAACAACCTGAACTGCACAAAGCAAAATCCATACTTGAAGTGCTGGATGATGCACCGGTAATTCATTCGGCCAATATCGAATTCTGGAAGTGGATCGCGGGATATTATATGTGTACGCTGGGTGAAGTGATGAATGCGGCCATGCCTCAGGGATTAAAGCTGGATAGCGAAACGAATATCGCGCTTCACCCTGACTGGGATGAAGATGAATCGCAGTTGGATAATGTTCAGTTTATCATCATTGAAGCGCTTAAACAAAGACAGACATTAAGCCTTCAGCAAATTGAGAAGCTGTCCCGCAAGCGCTCTGCACATTCATTGATCAAATCGCTGATCGAGAAAAATGCTGTTTTTGCTTTTGAAAAGCTGATCGAAAAATACAAACCGAAAACTGAAAGCTTTTTGGAGCTTGCGCCTGAGCTTAGTGATGAAGAGTTGTTGAATCAAACGGTTGACAAGCTCCAACGTGCTCCCAAACAGCAACAAGGGTTGATGACTTTTTTGCAAGCAGATTCTCCGGAAGTAAAAAAATCTGATTTGATCGCACAATCTGGTGTGGCGGGCTCGGTGATAAAGCAGTTGGTTCAGAAAGGAATTCTCCTGGAAAAGAAAGTACCGGTGGACAGATTGTGGTGGGATAGTAAAGTGTCAGAAAAAAAAGAGTACACATTGAACAACTCGCAGCAGGTTGCGCTTAAAGAAACCAGGGATTGGTTCGAAAACAAGGAGGTGGTGTTGCTGCACGGAGTGACTTCTTCCGGGAAGACATTGCTCTACATGGAGCTGATAAAGGAGATCATCGCAAAAGGCAAACAGGCATTATACCTCCTTCCAGAAATTGCCCTTACGGCTCAGTTGGTACGCAGGCTGCGTGAAGTATTCGGTGAAGCAATCGGCATTTATCACTCCAGGTTCAGTGCGAATGAGCGGGTGGAAATTTGGAATAAGCTCCTGCGCGGAGAATATAAAGTTGTCATTGGAGCGCGTTCAGCGCTTTTCCTTCCATTTTCAGATTTAGGTCTGATAGTGGTTGATGAAGAGCATGATGCATCGTTCAAGCAATTCGATCCTGCCCCAAGATATCATACGCGTGACGCTGCGATCTATCTCGCATATCGATCCGGAGCCAAGACGTTGCTCGGAACCGGAACACCTTCTTTAGAGAGCTACGAAAATGCACGACAGGGAAAGTATGGTTTTGTGAAACTTACGGAGCGCTTTGGCAATGTTCCTTTTCCCAAGGTTTCTATCGTGAATCTGCGTGATGAGATGAAAAAACAAAAGATGAAGTCTATTTTCTCGTGGACGCTGTTGGAGGATATCCGGGAAACACTGGCAAAAAATGAACAAGTCATTCTATTCCAAAACAGGCGCGGATTTGCCCCTTACCTGTCTTGCAACAACTGCGGCTGGATACCGAAATGCGTTAACTGCGATGTGAGTTTGTCTTACCATAAGCACCTTAACACGCTGCGGTGTCATTACTGCGGCTATTCATCAGAGGTGGTCAGCAAATGCATTGAGTGTGAATCGGGTGATATTCGTATTCATGGTTTCGGAACAGAAAAAGTGGAGGAGGAGATAAGAATATTCTTTCCTGATGCAAAGGTTGTAAGGCTTGATCTTGATTCTGCGCGGTCGCGTAATGCTTACGAACAAATCATTCAAGATTTCGAACACAAACGATTTGACATTTTGGTTGGAACGCAAATGGTCACCAAGGGTCTGGATTTTGATAACGTTAGTATGGTGGGGATTTTAAGCGCAGACCAATTGCTCGGCTTCCCTGACTTTCGGGCCAATGAACGCGGCTATCAATTGATGCAGCAAGTCAGTGGGAGGGCAGGAAGAAAAGGACACGATAGCAAAGTGGTGATCCAATCGTTTGATGCCGGGCATCCCGTTTTAGATTTTGTCCTGAAGCATGACTTTGAAGGATTCTTTTATCGCGAAATGAATTTCAGAAAAGAATTCAACTATCCTCCCTATGGCCGGCTTATTCATCTTGTCTTTAAGCATAAGGATAGACGTGTGGTTGCAGGTGCAGCAAAGAGCTTTGCAAGCAACCTTGCCCGATTTCAGGATCAATCTAATATTAAGATACTTGGTCCGGTCACCCCACCAATTGGCATGGTGAAGAATCTGCACTTGCAGGATATTTTAATAAAGATGAAAAGAGATTCTTCATTACAGCAAAGCAAACAAGCTGTTCTCAATTCTATCGAGATGATGAAGCAGCATCCTGATTACAAATCCGTGAGAGTGGATATTGATGTGGATCCGTGAGATTCTAAATATTGGAAGCTGAATGAATATTTACGGCAACCTCCATTCTTGCCTTTGCATCCCCCCTGTAACTCCCGCTTACCGGAGCAACTTTATCAGGATAGGCCGAAGCCGCCAGCGGAATATATTTTTCATCTACCCAAACGCCCTGAGTGGGATCAATGCCGCGCCATCCGGCACCGGGCAGAAAAACTTCTACCCAGCCGTGCAGGTGCCGATCTTGTTCGGGGTCTCCGTGAAAATAACCACTCACAAAACGTGCCGCCAAACCACAGATACGACATATTTCAATACAGAAATTAGCGTAATCACGACAAGTGCCTTTTCCTTTCTTGAAGAATGATTTAGGAGTCATTGCGCTTCCTTTTTCACGGAACTCATATAAAAAACCCGTGCTGATTTTTTTAACTAGTAATCCCAGGAAATCAATCATGGAGTTCTTTGTTTCAATTTGAATTTCACTGGCGTAATTACCTATGGCTTCACTTCTGCCTCTTGTTTTTAGGTAGGGGTTTAATAATTTTTTTTGCAAAGCAGTATATTCAAATGGAAATGTTCCTGACTCAAACGGATAAACCAAAAAATCAAAAGGGTTGGTGAGCGTACTTTTTACTTTGAAACTGCTTTTAACCTTCAGCTCACTTGTTAAATCTGAAAGGTGAGCAATGAATTGAGCATTACCTTCTGCATCTATATTTTTAGAAAGCAATGATGGCTCCGGAGAAAGATGCAATTGAAAATCCCTAACCTCATGGGCAGCATCGGAGCGAGGTATCAGGTAGATAATTTGCGGTTCAAGATAAACCGGGGCGGAGTAGTTGTATATCAATTCATGTTCAATCGTTAGATCCATTATTTACAACATTTTTTGGCAGCTTTGAGAATACCGCCTCCATCCAATCTTCAGGCAGCTTTCTCATGGATTCGTTGAGCAGTTGGTTCCATTTTTTAGAAATTCCGATAACATCATCGCGCTCAAAGCGGTGCTCAATGATGTTGAAGCTGTTTTTCAGATACATCGCTACATCAATCGGGTAGTCCACATCATTAGCGCTGACGTAGGTTGAGTCGAAAGACAGGTAGCCGGCTTTCAAAGCATCAAGAAGCGATGAATTGTAGTTCAGGCTACGATGCAACAAGGGCTTACCGTAATTGGAATTGCCGATAATGAAAAAAGGAGTTCCCTTTCCTACTTCAACCCAATTTCCCTGTGGGTATAACATATATAACTTATGCTCCTCGTCATGTTCCAATTGCCCGCCAACAATAGCATGGGGATTAAAATCCAGTCCCGCTTCTTTCAAAGCAGCCTTGTCTTCCTGAGCAACACGTCTCATTTGCTCACCAAAAGCATTCACCGCTTTATACAGTTTGTCAAACTTCAGATCTTCCTGCGCGAGCACCTCTCTAAAGTACGTTAACGCTTTATCCCTGACGGAGCGCAATCCGGCAGTCATCAGAAAAAGCGAGTGGTGCTCCAATTGATGAACCGTCAGTTTTCTTGCTGTGGTGACTTCGTTGCCGGACGTAATTCTGGTGTCAGCTATAGCCACCAATCCGGAGTCAACTTTCATTCCCAAACAGTATGTCATGAATTTCTAAAATTGGAAAGCCAAGTTATCAATTTTAGATTGGTTTGATCGCGAAGAATGCTTCGTGTATCTCAGCAGAAATTTCGTTGCACCTGATTTGAATTTCATCCAAAAATTCATGCATTCCGCGATCCATAATGTCCTTCACATCCATAAATTCCAGATCAGAGCGAAGCTGGCCGATCTTTTTCTCAGCCATGTTACTGAATGAGCCAAGCGGTGTTCCCGAAACTGCTCGTAACGATCCTTCTGCCATTCTCAGGCAGTGAAGGACGGAGCGGGGAAAGTATCGGTCAAGCAATAAAAACTCTGTAATAAGCGCAGGCGTGATCTCGGTGTATTGTTGCCGGTACATATTGTAAGCGCTTGCGGATTTAAGTACCGCTGTCCATTGCATCATGTCGAGTGGTGAACCGACTTCTTTGATGTCGGGCAGCAGAATAAAATATTTCACGTCAACGATCCTTGCGGTTTTATCAGCCCGCTCGATGTACCTGCCCATGGTTCCAAAGTGCCAGATCTCTCCTCGGGTAAGTGACGCGTCTACAATTCCAAAGAAAAGCTGACTGCCCATTTTAATTTCGTTAAGAAAATCCTGAATACGGCTGAGTGTGCGGCTCTTTACTTCTGCTGCTGCATTCACATCATGGTATAGCTGATTGATGTGTTCCCACATCTCTCTCGTGATGGTTTCGCGAATTGTGCGTGCATTCTCGCGTATGTTGTATAGATTGGATAAAATGGAATTTGGATTGCGCGTATCAAACGTGAGAAAGTCAATTACATTCTCACGAGTTGGAACGTCATAATATTTTTTGAACACATCATCATCTGCGGTTGCTACGATCAGCGGTTCCCATTGCTCTTCAACTTGCGGGGGAAGGTCAAGGGCAAGGTTGAAATTCACGCTTATGAAACGCGCGTAATTCTCAACGCGCTCCATGTACCGGTTTATCCAAAACACCGAATCTGCAACACGGCTCAGCATCTGGTCATGTTTTTATGAATCAATACAATACCCATGTGTCTTTGCTGCCACCTCCCTGTGATGAATTAACGACCAACGAACCTTTTCTCAACGCCACCCTGGTAAGTCCTCCCGGCACAACGGAAATATCTTCGCCATACAAAA
>CAYOYI010000277.1:0-5767 GCA_964408105.1 uncultured Chitinophagaceae bacterium
ATGCTGAGTTAAACATTCGAGAGCCTGAATCAATCGAGCACACGGTGAAGCTAATAAAAGAAAAAGAAGGCCGTGTTGACATTCTTGTAAATAATGCCGGGGGACAATTTCCTTTAGCTGCTGAAGCAATTACTGCGAAAGGCTGGAAAGCGGTGATTGATACCAACCTTAACGGCACATTTTTCATGACGCAGGCTTTTGCAAATCAATTCTTCATTCCGCAAAAGCACGGAATCATTGTAAACATCATTGCAAACATCTTTCGTGGATTTCCCGGCATGTCACACACCGGGGCAGCACGCTCAGGAGTAGGTAATTTGACGATGTCACTGGCAGTGGAATGGGCAATTCATAACATCCGGATCAACGCTATTGCTCCCGGCATCATCCAGTCTGCCGGGTTGGATCAATATCCTCCCGAATTTTTAAAAGGAGTGAACTCTAAAATTCCAATGAAGCGGATGGGGACGGTTGATGAGGTGGCCTACCTGGTTTCTTTTCTCGCTTCACCAATGTCGGAATTTATAACAGGGGAAACGATTTACGTTGATGGCGGACAGCGGCTTTGGGGTGATATTTGGGAGATACCGGATAAGTAGCTGTTAGCTTCAAGCCAAAATTGCTTCATTTATTATCTTAGCACACTCATGTCAGAAAAAATCGCACTATTCCCCGGATCGTTCGACCCGATCACAAAAGGACATGTTAACGTGATGCTGCGCGCACTACCGCTTTTTGATAAAGTGATCATTGCTTTGGGAAACAATTCTTCAAAGAAGTATGCTTTTGCTTTTGAAAAACGCGAGCAATGGATCAAAGATATTTTTAAGGCCCACCCTTCAGTTGAAGTGATGGCTTACCAGGGTCTTACAGTTGATTTTGCCAGAAAAGTGAAAGCACGCTATCTCATCAGAGGCATCAGGAACAGCAGTGATTTCGAATACGAAAAAACTATCGCCCAGCTTAACAAATCCATGATGCCAGAACTGGAAACCATTTGTATCCTGAGCGATCCGGAACATTCACATATCAGCTCAACGATCGTCAGAGAAATAATCCTCAATGGCGGTGATCCCGGAATTTTTTTGCCGGAAGAAGTCAAGTTGAAATAACGATCACTCGTAAGCGCTTTCATCAATGCGCTTTCCCATGGTGCCGCGAAAGCGCTTCCAAAAACCTTCACGATCTGTCAGTGAAACAAAATTTTCTGCATACGCCTGCTTGAAATCAATCTGCGGATCACTCAACGGGTATAACGCCTCTAATGAATCGCGAACAATGGGAATGAATTTTATATCACGGCTTAACTTTCTCTTTGCAAATCCTCTGAGCATCTTTGTCTGAAATGCATCGGAAGCCAGTCCTATCTTTTTAAAGCCAAGCTTCTTTGCTTTTTTATAAGAATAGTAAATATTTTCAGTGCTGTGCTCAGCTTTCGTTTCGGTGAAGATGTGTTCCTTAGGAATTCCCAGTGCTTCGGCATATAACGCCATAATCTGCGCTTCGAAGTAAGGCGAATAAACAGCTGATCCGCTGTACATGATATTCTTTGTAATTCCTTTGTCATACAAATACTTTGACCAATAAACCCTGCCTTTCATGATGTAGCTCCAGTTACCACCTTCAAAAGGCACTCCCGGAACAACTATTACATCAAGCACGTCATCCTTTGCATCATCATAAAGACGATGTGTTGTTTTCTCTGTGAAAGAGCATGAACCATTTAATAAAACGAGAGAGAGCAGAACACCGGGAATAACTTGCCGCATATAAGTAGTTTACTCATATAACAGCCGGCAAATAAAAATGTTCACTCAGATCACCCTTTCATTTCCACCATCAACAGGAACTTGTGCGCCCGTGGTCTTGGAAAATGTTGATCCCAGAAATAAGAGCACGGCATTCGCAACATCCTTGGAAAACACCTCGGTTTTCAATACGTTATTAGTTTTATATTCCTCAACGGAAATTCCGTATTGAGCCGCCCGTTTTTGCAGAACTTCCTCCGTCCAAATCCCGGTGTCAAATACGGCATTCGGGTGAATTACATTTACGCGGATTCCTTTCTTTCCTAATTCCAAAGCAGCAACTCTTGCCAATTGTGTAAGCCCTGCCTTGGCAACGGAATAAGCTCCTGCACCTGGGCCGGGTGCCGGCACATTCTTTGATCCCACAATAACTACTGAAGGATCAATTCCATATTCCAGGTATGGAAGACAAAGTTTTAGCAACAAGCGATGACTGTTGAGATTCAACGCCATGCTTTGTTCCCATGTATTGTCATCGAGTTCTTTGATCGTTGCACTTTTTGAAAATACTCCTGCATTGCTCACCAATAAATCAAGTCCGCCAAACTGCCTCACAGTTTTTTCAATTGCACTTTTAAGTTTTGATTCGATGGTGACATCGCAGAGAATTCCCAGAGCTTCTTTTTGAGGAAATATTTTTTCAATCGCAGGATCAATATCCAATGCTGCCACCAATGCACCATCTTTAAGCAACGCCTGAACACACGCCTTCCCGATTCCACTTGCCGCCCCGGTAACTATCACAATCTTTCCCTGAAAAGGCTTAGCCGCGCCTGCTTTCTTTAGCTTTGCTTGTTCAAGCTCCCAGTATTCTATTTCAAACAAGTCTTTTTGCGGGAGCGCCTTCCATCCTCCGAGTTTTTCTCCATGTTGAATAGCAACTATGGTATGTTCAGTTATATCAGAGATAACTTTTGTTTCACCTAGATTTTTCCCAAACGAAAGTATTCCGATTCCCGGCCACACTGCCCATCTGGGAGCGGTGTCAAGCATTGTCAGCTTCCCATCGGTGTGCTTCGAGAAATATTTTTCATATTCGGATGCAAATTTCTCAACCGACTTCTTCGGGTCATTGCCGACCATCATGGCCGTTCTTTTGGTGCGAATGATGTGATCGGGCGTGACCGGCCCTCTTGAGGTAATGTCAGCCACATTCTTCAATTCACAGAACCCGCCAGACTCAGGGGAAGTATTTAACGAAACAACTGCTGCGTTTCCGAGTTTGCCCGAAACTGCTTTTCGCAACTGAGCAAGCTTCAACAGATCAACCTTGACCTTTGAATTGCTTCTAACAGGAACCGCTTTTTTTACTTTTAAATATTTCTCAGCCATCGTTACGAGCCTGATCATCTGCTGATAACTTTCTTTTGCATCATCATGAAACGTAAACAACCCATGATTCAGCAAAATGATCCCTTCCAGCCTTTTCCAATCAATGGATTGGGTGAGTTCGTAAATCTTTTTTGAGAGAATAAATCCAGGCATCACGTAAGGAACGACAAGTATCTTTTCACCATAGATCTCACGAATCCGCTCCGCTCCACCGGGCGTGTTGCTCACCGTAACTACCGCATCCGCGTGAGTATGATCAACAAAACGAAAAGGAATGATCGCATGAAGAATTGCTTCCACCGATGGATTCGGAGCATACGGATTTATCATTGCCGCACGCTGAAACTTCACCATATCGGAATCAGAGAGTTGTTTCAGCTTTGCCATTTGAAGCAAGGTCTTCATGCGCACCGGAGCAAATCCTTCAGCTTCAATGGTGGCAAGGTCCCAGCCGCTGCCCTTCACATAAAGCAATTCTTCGGATTCGTCAAAAAGGTTTTGCTCAGTGATTTTTACAGAGGTATTTCCACCGCCATGTAACACCAAATTTGATTCTCGTCCCAAAAGCCGAGAGGTGTAAACGCGCAATTTCAGCAAGTTGTCTTTAAGCCTTGCTGCTTCGCCATCATTCCATAAACTTTTCATGGGCTAAAAATAGGAAAAGGAAGAATCAGTGATTAGTGGCGAGCGACAAGTGCTCAGGAGAAAGTTAAAATTTAAAGGATTTCTAACAGATCATTTTCAAAAGTTTCACAACTTCTCCCACCCCATCTGCACTCTGATCTTCAACAGCCCGGTGCCTTTTGAATCTTCCAGCGCCACACCAAGCACAAAGCCTGATTGCTCTGCCTTCATGCTATAACCGGGTAAAGCTGAGCTTGTAACAAAGCTGCCTTTTGCGACTGCACCATTTGAATCGTCAAATTTTACCAACGCTATACCGGTTTCTATTATCACAGGTATATTTCGTGTTTCGGTTTTTTCATTGAATACACCAGCCATGTATGCAGAGTATGCCTCGCTGCACCTGTCCATCACTCCATCGCCAGTTCTGCCCGTGGTTGACGACACTATGTCTCCATGTTCAAAGTTTGCTTTAATCCGTTCCGATTGGGAAAAGGATACACTGCTGAAGAATATAAATGGTATTATGATACTCAGGTTTTTCATTTGAAGAGTCATTTAATTCCCCAATTCAATCACATTCATATAACGCTCACCCAACCTTACATTTTCCGTTGCGGAATGCTCATTGGGCAGCCAGTATTCCACCGAATAGGTTTGGCTGCCTGATACTCCAGAATCAATAATATTGAATGAGAGATTATTGCTGATGTAATACCAGAAACTCGAGGGCACGTAGCTGGCGGTTGTCATCATCACTGCAGTTTGAGCAATCTCTGTACCACCGCGCGTAATTCTGAAATAGGCACAGCTCGGCACATATGTATTGTAATTATCTCCTTCTACCCGCGCTGTCACCGTGATGTGAACGGTGCTTCCAGATGTAATATTCCGTGTTACTGAAAAACTGGAAACAGATTGCCATGTTCCTGGCGTCCATCCAGAGCCTGTCGGTGTGTAAGCAAATGATCCAGTGTTGTTACCGCTAAGGGAAATTTCAGAGGTGCTGGAATAAACTGTTGCTCCCTGATTTCCCGCTACGATCTTCGTCCATGCCTGAGCGGCATTGTTATTCGTTTTGCGGTAATAAAGATTTTGATCAAAGAAACTGCCAGCAATTTGCATTGCGTAATTATTCGAATTGTTACTGTGCCTGACATCGAGCAGATGCCACCAGCTCGAGGCGCCTGTTGGCCAGTTAGATGACGGTGAAGGAGCAGACGTTTCAAAAAAACCGCTGCGCGCACCAGCATTGCCCTGAAGCCCTGCATCACTGCGTGTCTCTGTTCTAACCAATCCATTTCCCCAATATACCACACCATCAGAACGAACATTAGATGCAACGTGCAGATATTCAGAAGGGCTTGTTGTTCCGATTCCCGTGTTTCCACCTTTTGGCATTATGGCAACATGATTACCCGTTGTGTTCAATGTAAGAAGATTTCCATTCTCAGCTGTGAGCGAAAATTCATTTGATAAGCTGTTCGCTCCGCTCCATGGTCCGTCATATAGAATGATTCCCTGCCTTGTAGTATTGGAATAAAAACCAATCCATTCATAGCTGGAATCATCTGCTCTTACGCCATACATCATACTAAGATGGTCTCCTTCGGAATTCAGAGCATAGCTTCCACCGACACGAATATTTCCTCCGGCAACATGGAGCCGCTCACCCGGTGAGGTTGTTCCTATACCCACACTTCCTGCGCTTGTGATGCGAGCTTTCTCACTGTTGTCTATTCTGAAAGCAGTGTAATTATCCTTTACTGCCTGATATGACCAGTTGCCATCGCCATCGAGCAGGCCAAAATTCGCTCCATCACCATCGCCATATACGCGACCATACACAGTTGCTTCAGCATCGCGGAAAAGCATCTGTGTAACGGTGCTGTGATTATTTGTCCAATATAATGCGCTGCTGTTGTCACCATATAAATATTGTGTGGAGCCGAAGTAAGCATTGCGCCCGTCAAAGCGAATATTTCCGGTGGCGTGAAGCTGCT
>CAYOYI010000278.1:0-5742 GCA_964408105.1 uncultured Chitinophagaceae bacterium
CGGATTGATGGTGGAACTGGTGCTGAGGTTTTTAATGCGGCTTCGCTTTGAATAAAGCGTCATTGGCAACAACGTAGTCCTCCATTATTTTATAAACCTTATTCTTCAACGGCTCAACATCCGCTTCCGTAAGGCCTTCTGTAGAAATCGGTTTCAGAAAATGGCATTTCAGCTTGCAATGTTCCAGAAGCCAATAGTCATTGGGAAAAAGCTTGCGCGTATTAAGCAACACCATTGGAACGATTGGTAGTTGAAATTCAATTGCAAGCCTGAACGCACCGTCCTTGAAAGGTTGAAGCGGTGCAGCGGTTCGATTTCGGGTTCCTTCAGGCGCTATCATAATTGAAATATTATGCTGGATGATTTCCCGCATGGCCTCCATGCTTTCCTTGCGGCTCTCCGGGTCTGAGCGGTCAACCAATATCACGGCTTTTTTAAACATGTATCCCATTAACGGTATCTGCGTAAGCTCCTTTTTTCCCAATGGACGATAGCGGTTTCTCATCGCTGCAGGTGCAATGATTATGTCCGCGGTTGATCCGTGATTGAGAACAAAAATGTAAGACCTGTTTTCATCAAAATTTTCTTCGCCCTCGACTTCCAAAGGCACTCTGTTGATGAAGGCCCATGTTCGCGCCCATGGCCGGTATATCTTGTAGAGCCATTCAATTGCCCTTCCTCCGCTGATCAGCATCACCACCACGTGATAGAAAAAAACGATGACCATCAACAAGATGAAAGTAAAGTAAGCGTAAACAGTAAACAGAAACCGGAACAATATATTCACATTGAAAATGTACGATTATTACCTGATTGATAAAATTCATACTTTGCACACTCATGACAGATATTGAACACAGGTTTGCGCACGTTAATGGCATCAAACTTCATTACGTCACAGCAGGCTCGGGACCTTTGGTTATTTTGTTACACGGGTTCCCGGAGTTCTGGTATAGCTGGCGCAAACAGATTCCCCAGCTTTCAAAACACTTTCGGGTGGTTGCTCCCGATCTGCGTGGCTATGGGGAAACTGATAAGCCAAAGGGAGTAAAAAATTATTCTTCCAGAATCATTGCTAAAGACATTGAGGAGTTGATCAAATCGTTTGGGAAAACAAAAGCGCATATCATAGGTCATGACTGGGGTGGTGGCATCGCCTGGACGCTCGCACAGCATTTTCCGCATTGCGTCAACAGACTGGTCGTTCTAAACTGCCCCTTACCGCAGGAGTTGTGGAAGCATTTCCTAACAAACTTCACCCAGCTGAGAAAAAGCTGGTACATGTTCTTTTTTCAAATACCGGGGCTCCCGGAACGATATATCGGAAAAGACCTTCGCACTTTTTTTTACCGGGGATTAAGAGGATGGTCCCACAACAAGGAAGCCTTTTCAAAGGAAGATATTGAAGAATACGTAAAAGCTTTTCAGAGGCCGGGCGCGATCACCGGGGCCGTTAACTATTATCGCGCGGCTTTTCGTGAAGGATTAAAAAGTGAAAATCGAAAGATCACCCACGTGCAGGCCGATACTCTGGTAATTTGGGGCGAAGACGATCAGGCTCTCGGAAAAGAGCTGACTTACGGAATGGAGAAACATTTTAAAAATCATTTTGAGATAAAATACATCAGTAACTGCAGTCACTGGGTACAGCATGAATACCCTGACCTGGTGAATAGATACATCCTTGACTTTCTTAAATCCGCTTAACAAAATGTTAATCAGGGCGGATTTCCGCTTGATTATCTTTATGGAACAAACCTGAACATGAGAAGAAGAAACTTCCTTATCGCTGCAGGAATAGTTGGAACCGGATTCAGCGGCCTGCAATGCCTTTCAAGAAAAAAACCTGAAAGCGAAATCACATCTCCTGAAGTAAAAGAACAACCTATCCAATTCGGATATGGTCCATTGGTTAAAGATCCCGATGGCATTCTTAGTCTTCCGGCAGGATTTTCCTACAAGATCATTTCACGCAAAGGAGAAAGAATGGCAGATGGTTTATTGCTTCCGGGCGCACCCGATGGAATGGCTTCGTTTCCATCGGCTGGTGACAAAGTGATCGTCATCCGCAACCACGAACTTTCGGCAAACAGTCCGGAGCTTGGAGCTTTCGGTGAAAAGTATGAGTTACTCAAAACACTTCTGCCTTCGGATTTTTATGATTATGGTAAAGGAAAAACTCCGAGCCTCGGAGCAACATCTACGTTCATTTACAACGAGCAGTCGGGCGAAATTGAAAAACAATATCTAAGCCTTGCCGGAACGAACCGTAACTGTGCGGGAGGACTTACTCCCTGGAACAGTTGGCTCACTTGTGAAGAGGATGTAACTACTGCAAGAAACAATGTAGAGAAGCATCATGGTTATGTTTTTGAAGTACCGGCAAGCTCAGAAATTTTACGTGCCAAGCCCAAACCTATTAGGGCTATGGGGCGCTTCAACCATGAGGCTGTTTGCGTTGACCCGAAATCAGGAATCGTTTATCTCACTGAAGACAGAGGCGATGGATTATTGTATCGCTTTCTTCCGAATGAGAAAGGAAATCTTCATGCTGGCGGTAAATTACAAGCGCTTGCGCTGAAAGAAGCTCCCGGCAGGGACACACGCAACTGGGGGGAGAATGGCGCCCCTGATTTTCCGCAGAACCAGCCCGCTAATGTTTATTGGATTGATTTGGATAATGTAGATGCGCCCGATGATGATTTACGGGTGCGCGGACATACGAAAGGCGCTGCGTTGTTTGCCCGCGGAGAAGGAGCATGGTATGATGATAATTGCTTTTACTTCGCCTGCACTAATGGCGGCAAAATTCAGAAAGGGCAGGTTTTCAAATACATATTAAGTCCCGTGGAAGGGACTGAAGATGAAGCTACACAGCCCGGAAAACTCGAACTCTTTGTGGAATCCACTAATGATGACATCCTCAAATACTGCGATAACCTCACCGTTTCTCCGTGGGGCGATTTGATCTTGTGCGAAGACGACAGCCATCCGTTTTTAGTTGGCGTAACCCCTCAAGGTGAATTATATCACTTTGCAGAAGGCACAAAATATGAAACCGAATTCACCGGGGCTTGTTTCTCCCCGAGTGGAAAAACACTTTTTGTCAACATCCAGGGAGAAGGGTTGACGCTTGCGATCACCGGACCCTGGAAACAGGTTGCTTAACGTGCATGCGCTTTGAAGTACCAAAACCAAATCGTCTGGATTACAGGAGCCTCCTCAGGAATCGGTGAAGCCATTGCTTATGCTTTTGCAAAAGAAGGCGCCCATATTATTATTTCCGCTCGCAGGGAGCAAGAATTAAAAAGAGTCAAGGATAACTGTCCTGAACAATCAAAGGTTACCATCGTTCCTCTTGATATTTCTGAATATCGAAAAATAGAAAGCCAGATAAAACCTGTGATTGAAAAAGTCGGGAGAATTGATCTGTTATTCAACAATGCGGGTATTAGCCAGAGAGCCCTTGCAAAAGACACCAGCCTTGACGTTTATGAAAAAATCATGGACGTAAATTTTATGGGTACTGTAGCTATGACCAAAGCGGTGCTGCCATTCATGCTGAAACAAAAATCAGGACATATCGCTATTGTAACCAGCCTAACTGGAAAATTCAGCACGGCTTTACGCACGGGATATGCAGCTTCAAAACATGCCCTTCACGGTTTTTTTGATGGATTGCGTGCTGAGGTATGGCAGGATAATATTTCCGTCACCATTATTTGCCCTGGATTCGTGAAAACGCACATTTCTGAACATGCATTAAAAGGCGATGGTATTCCTCAAAACAAAATGGATGAAGCTATTATGAATGGGATGGAACCTGCTTACATTGCTAAAAAGATACTGAAGGCTCTCAAAATGAGAAAAGAGGAGGTCTATATTGCCAGAAAGGAAATTATTGCCGTTTACCTGAAAAGATTCCTTCCTGGTGTATTCTCCAAATACATCAGAACGGCAAAAACAACCTAAAAACTCCTCATTTTTCTGGTTAATACCAGAACTCTCTTTTTGTTAAAAAATCCCTAAAGAAACGTGAAATAGGTTTTTGGCAAGGCCTTTGCCTGTTCATCAGTCTAAATTTTTTTGTTTTATGAAAACACAACTTCAAAGTCCTAAATTTTTAGCTGGTGCTGCAACATTGTTATTTGTACTCTCCATGGTGGGCACTGGTATTTTCTACAACAAGAGCGAATCGCTGAGCGAGCTGCTGGCCGGGGAAAAAGCATTGACAGAAAAGCTCACGCTTGAAAAGAATGAATTGCTCAACGAAATTCAGATACATAAAAATGACCTTCAGCAAATCAAACGCGATAAGAAGGAAGTTGACAATATGCTTTCGATGGCAAACGAAAAGCTCAACCAAAAGGAAGCTGCGGTTAACAAGATGAGCAGGGACAACAAAAACCTGAAAGGCCAGTTATCTGAATTGCAGACGATGCGCGAGCAAATGAATAAAGAAATGTCACAGTTGAAGCTCACAATTCAGATGCTCCAGGATGAGAATTCAAAATTATCACAGGCTAATGCCAACTTGCTTTCTGAGATAAAAGAGCTGAAAGATAAGCTGAAACTCACAGCGGCAAGGGCTAACAATTTCAAGGTGGAAGTTTTTCGAAAGAGAAAAGACAAATTAACTGTTAGCGCAAAGAAGTCACACACCGTCAGTGTAAGCTTCGATCATAACCTCAGTTCACTTGCTTCGTTGGGAGAACAGAACGTGTTCCTCGTGATGAAGGATAAAAACGGCAAAGTACTGAAATCCGGTAAAAGCGGACAGGCTTCGGTAATCATTGATGGCAAACAGAAAGACATTGAATATACTACGGCCGAAAGCCTGGATGGCGGCTCAAACATGTCAATCAGGTTTGACCCTGAAGATGAGTTGGGCGCTGAAGTGTATGCTGTAGATGTATATAATCAGGACAATTATCTTGGAGGCGTTAAATTCCGCCTTACCAAATAAAGTCTCAGGGCAGAGGTTGAAAGCGGGTGGTGAAAATTCATCACCCGCTTTCTTGTTTTATGACGGGTATTCAGCCATCTGAAACTGCACTTGTTTTTGATTCATGCAGTCTTTTGTACTTTTTAATCCACAAAGTAATTAAAGGAGCACCGATCAGCGCAGGAAGTATCCAAAACATCCACTGATATTCAAATTCAGGAAACATTTTTGAACCGTTCTGAACCAGAAAAGCAGTGGTTGCAGCAATCATCGAACCTATCATGCTTTGCATGTGATGATACCACCACCACTTTTTATCTGGAAATTCTGTTGCTTTAAAGGTTTTTATGTCAGCCCGTGCAGTATTTGCTGTTGCCCAACCGAAAAACAACGACAATGACCCGAGCATGAATTTTGATTTCGCCATGAAATATAATCCCGTGATAAACAATGCAACTCCGAATAACACGGTTAGCGTGGCTACAGATTGATCCAGAATTGTTGCCATGCCTGGTTTTTTGCGTTTTAATACGCGATAGCCGCTGAAGCACATGTAGAAACTGAACACGGCTATAGCCATCAGGAAAAAAATGAAGCGGAAGAAAATCAGAATTAAAAGCGCACTGAGAAACACCCAAAACATGCTGAAGAAATAGGCTAAGCCAAGCCTCCTGTGTAAACGCCCGCCTTTCTTGTTCAACAAATTTAATATCCCGAACAAGAGCGAAAGAAATCCTGCAGCAACGTGGCTTTTGAGCAGAAATAATTCAATCATATCCAGTTGAAAATACACACCC
>CAYOYI010000279.1:0-5729 GCA_964408105.1 uncultured Chitinophagaceae bacterium
CCGCTGCTCGAATGGAACCCCGATGACAAGCGCTGGTATGCCATGCACCACCCGTTCACTTCACCGAAAGAAGAAGACGTTGCCCTGCTCGATACCGACCCCGGCAAGGTACGCGCCAACGCCTATGACATGGTCATCAATGGCGTTGAGCTTGGCGGTGGCTCCGTGAGGATTCACAACAAAGAGTTGCAAAAGAAAATGTTCCAGCGCCTCGGCTTCAGCGATGAAGAAGCCGAAATGAAATTCAGCTTCCTCATGAATGCCTTTGAATTTGGCGCACCTCCCCATGGCGGCATCGCCTTCGGTTTCGATCGCCTCTGCGCCATCTTTGGCGGACAGGAATCCATCCGGGACTTCATCGCTTTTCCGAAAAATAATGCCGGTCGCGATATGATGATCGACTCACCCTCGCAGATCAGCGATGAGCAGTTGAAGGAATTGAATCTGAAAGTGACGGTGTAGGGATTTGCGATTTTAGATTTTGATTGCAGAGCGAAATTCAAAATCTTATCGTCAGTCAAAAATCTAAAATTGCTTGTAGGCACGACGAATTTCGTTTTCTTCATCGTGTCGCTTTAGCACCGCTCCATTGCAATTCAATTCAAATTTTCAATCCAAATTTGTGCGGAAAATCAAAACCATCCTATGAAAACTATGTATGCAAAGTCCGCAAATGCAGCCCGGCTTGTTTTAGCTTTCTTATTTCTGTTTCCGTTTTTTTCAATTGCCCAAACTGTCGAGTATGACCATCGCCTGTTCAGATTCAAAGTGCATGACAAGCTGGAATATGAAGTGCTGGAAGGTTTCCCCGTGTACAGATCGTCAACCATATTTTTAAGTTTCAAGGAGATTGACACTTATGACAATGCTGCCAAGTATGCCGATGCTTTGGAAAACAAATTCCTCGATCAGGATAATGTTTATACCGACCGCGGGGTAGATACGCTGGATGGCTGGCCGGTGATATTTCTGGAGCGCCAAGACAAGAGCGCTGACCCGGTTTTCATACAGCAATTCTATCTGTTTGGTGACGGTAAAACTGTTTTCAGTCTTTCCATTTCAGGCTACCGGCCTGACGAGCGGATCATCAGGGAATATTTCAGTGTCACTAAAAGCAGCTTTACGTTCAAAACCCAAAAACAAATAAAGAAGGGGCTGTCGCTTACCCTCCCCAAGTTCATGCTGGAGGATGACAACATGTTCTGGTCACACGTTTACAACAAAGATCAAACGATTGACATCCCGATCTACATTTTCCATGATCTTGATTCCAAATATGAAGATGCAGTGAAGAGCCAGGCTAAAGACTTTAAATCGCTGAAACCAACCGCTTATAACGAGGAACAATTCACCATAGGCAATTCGCAGGTAACTAAGTTTGCAGCAACATATATGAGGAAGCTGAAAACAACAAGCGAAGAGACATCAAAACACTTGTATGTCATTCAGCATCCGCAAGGTGGTGTAGTGCGCATTACTTTTTCAGGCCAGCCAAAAGTGATAGCAATCATGGGGGCGCGCATGGATGCTGTTATAAGGTCAGCCTCGCTATAACGGCATAACAAACTTACTTTGAAGGGGCCTGATTCATCCTGTCAAGCCCCGGAAAAACCATTCTGTAAACACAGGCAGTTAACCGGTCTGCCCACAATCTCTCAATCACTATCTTTGACCCATGCCCCGCCTCCTCTGCACTCTCGGATTTCTATGGGTGAACATCTCCTTCGCATCCATCTCCATCCACCTCCCTGAAAGCCTCTCTGAAAATCCCATCCCCCGCCTCGCGATTGAAGACGTCACTGCCCTTTTAAAACAAGCCTGCAACTGCCCGGTTGAATGGAATGCCGAAAAAGCTGATATAAGAATTTTGCTGCCGCAAATTGATCCCGCATTTGCTAACCAGCCAACACGCTTTGAAAAAGGCAAGCCCTACCCCATCCTTCATTATCCCGAGCAGGATTATTCCTGGGAATCCAAAGACTCAGCCGGAATAATTGCGCTGACTTTAAATGCGCGAACCGTGAATGCCATCAGCTTCGGGCTGTATGGATTGCTGCAGGAGAAACTTGGCTTTCAATTTTATCATCCGCGAGAGATGATCGTGCCGCATTGGGAACAATGGCCGCTGCCTTCGGAATTCAAATGGACAGCAACCGCCCGCTTTCACAAAATGGGATTCCACCTCCACACCCAGCACCCGCTCGAACTCACCGAAGATTTGATGAGCCCTTACACCGATGCGGCAAAGAACCGCATCAAGGAATACATCGACTGGCTCGCGCGAAACCAACAGAACTACTTTGAATTCAACTTGCTCGAAAGCATCCACCTGCCAAGCTGGGTGGAGCATTACAAGCCTGTCATCGAATACGGCCATCAGCGCGGCATCATTATGGGCGTTGACCTTTCACTGCACATGATACAGCAGAAGGCGTTCATGCTTTACCAGAGCTTCCCAGCATCATGGCGCACGAAGAAAAAGCAGATTGACCGTAACCTCAAAAAACTTTGCGAAGCCGATTGGGATGTTTTTGATGTAGAATTCTCAACCACCGAATTCACTAAAGGAAATGAAAAGAAGAAAAAGAAGCTGCAACTCCACCTCACCGACCGGCTCGTGAACAAATATGGCGTGAAGCCGATGGGCAGGATGCACGTGGTGAAGAAAGACGAGCTGCTCGATTCGGGAAATAAAAAAGATTTCGGAATGACTGCGGAAGATTCGCTTTTAGACAGCCACCGTGGGATACTGATCCATACCGTAATGTTTTATTCCATGTTAGACGAAAAAGCTCCCGTTTATCAGAATGAAAACCTGAATCACATGCTTGAGGCGCTGCTGCATGAGCAAAAGTTGAGAGAAACATGGTATTACCCCGAATCCGCCTACTGGATCACGTTCGATAATTCCGTGCCCATGTTTTTGATGCCCTACTTATCGGCACGCTTAGATGACATATTAATGTGTGATTCGTTGGATGTTAACGGGCATATTACCTTCAGCTCAGGTTGGGAATGGGGCTACTGGCTTTTCGATTGGAGCATCGCACGATGGAGTTGGAAACATGAGCAGGATGGAAAAATTATGGAACCAAAACCGACACAATTCATTTCAGCGATATTCAATGAAAAGCAATTGGATGCTTTTTTTGAAGAGGCGCTGCAATTGCAACAGCATTACCTCAAGGATAAAGGCGCAATACAATATATGACTGCGCAAACCGTGACAGATGAATTGCCATCTCCATTCAACCTGCAACTCCACCCAAGGCCGGAACTGACTTATCAAAAGATCAACAAGAACTCGGATACTTCATTCATTGAACAAATGAAGCAGGAAGACATGGAATATCTTTTGCGCTTTGCCGCAATCAGTGAGAAATTGAGCAATGCCATGGAATCAAATTTTCCGAAGCTAAAAAGCTGGAGTGCCGGACAAGCAAAAGTGTTTCACGAATTGCTCGATGGGATACGAATCACTATCCTCCGCTCAAAGCAGCGCATCAGCATTCTGCATGCCATGACGGACACTGATCCGGAAATGCATTTAGAAAAAGCTGAAGAACTCCGATTGGAAGCACTGGAGATCGTCAAGCAAAGGGAATCTAATTACCGATATCCTGTTTCACTGCTCGCCTCACCATATTACAGCCATACCTCCTACAATTACGGCTATCTCTACCCTGTCCACGACCTGCATTTCTGGAAACGTGAAGAAATGCAGATAAGAAAAAACCGCTGGGGGCCGCTATTTATGTCAATCTGGAATGTTACGCGAATCGTTGGACTGACGAATTAGTCCACCTCACCCCGCCCCTCTCCTATTGGAGAGGGAGTCCAGGCTTTAACATCATTGATTTGATTTGAAGAGCTATTGATTCCAGATGCCTATGCCCGCAACGAAATAAAACTTCTTTGCATCAGGATTTGCGATCAATGAAGCTGAAAGCGGTAATTGGATTTTGTGCTTTCCCAATTCAAAAGTCTTGGAAACCTTGATACCGACATTAACGATGTTGAACTTTTGATTATCAATTACTTCTAATCCATTAAGGGCAAAATCGCTGTTTTGGGTATAATACCAACCATAGGCACCGCCAACAAATATGTCCAGACTAACATCCCTTCTAAGTGAGAATGGATAGCCCAACTCAAAGTAAAATGAGTTTTTCCAACCCGTATAATCATCACTTACCGATGTATCTGCTGGAGTCATGACTGCGGAATCAGCCGGAGTCACAGTGACTGTTGGTTCGTGGCCATGAAAATTATATGCAAAGAATCCGTAGATAGGTGCTTTTTCGGGCCCGTCAAAACCGACCAGCGCTTCAAAAACGTGATTCGTATTCTTGCTGTAAACAATATACTTATCCTGAGAAATTGTCTCTGTCGGGAAATAATAATCAATCAGCCCAACCCAAACATAGGGGAAGGACAGCGTAGCATAAAGATCAGTTTCCGCAAAGCTGCCGGTAACCGCGTAAGATGCCCATGCCCCGATCTCGAAGCCAAAAACCGGTATATCGCCTTTTATGGTCTTCTTGGTGGATATGCTGTAAGATAATCCTGGCTGAAAGGCTGGCGCAACACCGAAATCAACACCTCTCCATACATACCGGCTCACTAGATCGAACCCAAAAGTGAGGGGAAAATCCTTTTCTTCTTTAACAGAATCCGCAGGAACAGGGTCATCCGGGGACGACTCTTTATTGATAATTCCTGAAGCTTGAGTATTTGTTAGCCCTCCAATTGCAACCAAAAAGAAAAGCAGGAACAAAGTTGTTTTTAATAGCCGCATGTCAAATACGTTTTTAGTTTTTAAAAAATTTTTAGCAAAAAAATGAAAAACAACTGATAATTCAGAATTTTTTCAAAAATTTTTAACACAAAAAATAATCACACCTCCTGTATTGGCCTTATCATGGCCATCTATCTACCTAAAGATGCAATCATAAATTATAATTGATTATCAGTGTTTTACACTATTAATGATGCGAAACACGACCTCTATTAAAGTCAAAAACTGGTTGTGTAAAATATTTTTCTAAAATTTTTTGCATTTTTTTGTTTTTCGAACAAAAAACATGATAATTTTGATTTTTAGATTATAAAGAAGCAAAATTTTAAGACGATATAAAGAATACGGGGATTGTGTTTATTCTTTCCTGAAGCGCGGCTGTGGTGGCCGCGCTTCTTATTTTGAAGAAGCTCCGGGCCTACATCATCCCTTCATCAGCGAAGCTGAAATGCCCGCCTTCGGTGACTATAATATGATCCCAGACATCAATCTCCATCAGTTTCCCGGACTCCTTGATCTTTTTGGTGAGGTCAATGTCCGCAGTACTGGGTTTCAAATTACCGGAAGGATGATTGTGGGCCAGTATTATCGATGTTGCCAAAAGCTCGATGGCTTTCTTGAATATGATCTTCACATCTGCTACCGTTCCGGTCACTCCACCTCTGCTGACAGATTCGATGCTTAGGATTTTGTTTGAGCGGTTAAGGTAGATCACCCAAAATTCTTCATGTGGAAGGTCGCCCATCCTCGGCTTCAAAACTTCATACAAGGTTTTACTGTCGGTGATTTGTACCTTGGGTAATGCTTCCGACTGATGCCTCCTTGCGCCAAGTTCCAACGCTGCGAGAATGGTAATTGCTTTGGTTTCGCCCATGCCTTTTAAATTCTCCGCATCCATAAAGTCTGCGAGACCGAACTTGGCAAGCTGGTG
>CAYOYI010000280.1:0-5708 GCA_964408105.1 uncultured Chitinophagaceae bacterium
CATGCTTTTGCAATTTCAGGTTGGAGTTGCTTACTTCTTTGGGGGAGTAGCAAAAATCAATTATGACTGGCTGATGCTTGCAGAACCAATGAAACATTGGTTAAGGGATGAGATGGATTATCCTTTCATTGGACGATTTTTTGACGAACCATGGATGGCATACTTCATGTCGTGGAGCGGAATGTTCCTGGACCTGCTGGCGCCATTTCTTTTGCTGTTTCGCAGGACACGCCCATTTATGTTCACTGCAATTATTGCTTTTCACTTTATGAATGACCGTTTATTCACGATCGGGATATTTCCCTGGTTCATGATATTGGCCTCAACAATTTTTTTTCCTGCCGACTGGCCGAATAGAATGATATCGGTGATCAGGGCAAACCGAAAAAATCAGGGTGTTCTTATTCTGCTTGCAGCAATTTTATTCTCTTTCATAGGACTATATTTTCATCAGCGATTTGAACTGCTTCCATTTGTTGTGGCCGCCTGCGGTGGAGCGATTTTAGTCTGGACATTTATTGACTCTTTTAGCTCTCAGACAAAAACCAAACTGGAAAACGTTCCGCTCTTTATTTTTAGTAAAACGATAGCCGGATTGATTTGCCTATGGGCTATCGTTCAGGTTGTCATTCCCCTCCGGCATTTTTTTATTCCGGGAAATGTAAGCTGGACGGAACAAGGTCATAGATTTTCGTGGCATATGAAATTGCGGGGAAAAGATGGTGATGTTAAGTTCTTTGCGTACGATCCGAAAACAGGCGAAAGGTATCAAATCAACCATAAGCAATACTTGCGAAGCTGGCAGTACCGGAAAATGTCCACGAGGCCATATATGATTTTACAGTTTGCAAAATATCTGGATCAAAGGCTTGTGGAAGAGGGTAATGGCCACTTCGAGATCAGGGTAGAGGCCTACGCCCGGCTTAACTTTCGCAAGTATCAACAATTCATTAATCCCGATATTGACTTAGCCCGGCAAACCTATTCCGATTTTCGACACAACGACTGGATATTTCAATTAGATGAAAGGCTTTTGCCTTTGCCGGTCAGCACGAAAAATCCTACTGGTGAAATGGAAGAGTGACCGAATGCCAATTAAGTGCCATTCCTTATCGCGGCTTAAAACCCTTTGAGAACAAGGGTTCTGTTGTTTTATCACTTATTTCCAATTATTACGTAGCTATCTGCGCTTGCTTCTTTTACTTTGTTTGCGAAAATTTTATCAATTAGGTTTTACAAAACTTCACTCATGAAAAGGCTCCTAACTGCTATTGTTCTGTTCACATTTCTGACAGCAAGTGAATTTGCCAATGCCCAACTCAATGTTTCCGGAGTTGTTACCGCAAATTCATCCTGCAATTTCAATATTCCAAGCTGCCCGTGCAATGGGAAAATGCGAAGCCTCACATTGCTATACAACGGCCCAAATGGAGTCACGTTTAATGCGTACAAGAACAAGGATTTGAAACAGTCCAATCTCATTGGTTCAATTCCTAATCTTCAAAGCGGAAACGTATATGTACTCAACGCTCCGAATGGTGGTCAGTTTGAAGCGGATACCTGGTTTTGGAATCCTTCAACAGCCACATCCACGAAATTCAGCATTCACACTTCCTGTTCAAGGGTTATTATAGGGCAGACCTTTGGTCCATTCACTGTAGTGGGATACACTGATGGAGCCGGAACTCCCTGCTCAATGAATCTTTGCAGCGGGTCAATTGACCTGACGGTTACCGGTGGAACCACACCATATACATATTTGTGGAGCAACGGCTCGACCTCGCAAGACCCCATTCGCTTGTGTCCCGGCACTTATTCGGTAACAGTAAAAGACAAGAATAACGTAACCAAGACTCAATCTTTTGCAGTTGGGCAAACCGCTCCAAACATTCTCACCGAAGCGCAGATAACGGATAATTCAGTGTGTAATGGCGAGTGCACGGCATTTTGTTTTGAAAGCTCAACTGTTCCTCATATTGTTAATGCAAAGTCGGAGTGGACTATTAATCAAATCGCAGGAACTGTAACTATAAGGACAACCTTAGCCAAGACCTTCGTTGATAATACCTATGGAACAAACACCATCGGCTGGCCTGGCAGCCATTCTTTTGGCAACCTAACGGGTTCAGACGACCTTCAACTGGCTTTATATGATGCCAATGGCACAAAAAAGCTGGAGTTCGTAATGGATTATATGTCATCTTCTGGATCGTTTCCTTCAGGTTATGGATCATTAGGCGTTACGGGAGGTGAAGGGAGCATCATTTTAGGAAACGCCTCTTATTTTTTGAATGTCACAACATCGTTGAGTGAAAATTTTAACACATTTGGATATGTACTAACATCAAATTCTCCTGCAACCAATAATAGCTATGCTCCAAATGCTACTTATCCGAACTGGATTTTTGAAGTATGGTATGAAGTGACTGTTAAACTCAGTGCTTTTGGCGCTGCCGGATTTGGCCATCCAAATTTTGTTGCGGTGCATGCAAGCCCAAGCAAGACCGGAAACAACTCTGAGCCGGTTGTAAGCGAAGGCTGCTGCGACTTTAATTGTGACGGGAGTATTGACCTCACTGTTACCTCTGGTTCATCTCCATTTACTTTTGTCTGGTCAAATGGCAGAACAACCGAAGATTTGGACGGGATATGTGATGGTATGTATACGGTAACAATTACCGATGCGGGCGGCTGTTCGATAGTGGATACTTTTACGGTAGGACAAAGTCCCTCTTCCGGTATTACAGCTGAGAGTGAAACCACACCCGATGAAAGTTGTGGTTCTCCATGTGTAGGTCATATTCAATGTTTTGAAAACAATCAAAACCCCAATGTCAGTGCCCAATCGGTATGGGAAATAGACCAAAATGCCGGTACGCTGAGGATCAGAACTACTCTTGCAAAAACATTTGTAGATAATACATATGGAACCAATGCAATTGGCTGGTCCGGTGGCCATACCTTCGGCAATCTCACCGGGTCTGACAAATTGGAGTTATCCCTGTTTGATGCGAATGGAGTAAAAAAGATGGAGTTTACTATGGATTACATGAGTTCCAGCAACACTGTTCCAAGTGGTTATAAGAGTTTAGGAGTAACCGGTGGAGAAGGCGTGATTACACAGGGAAATCTTGCAGACATATTAAATGTAACTACTTCTTTATCGGAAAACTTCAACACGTTCGGGTATGTTTTAACTACCAACTCCCCGGCTACAGACGCGAATTACTCACCCAACCCTACCTTTCCTAACTGGATCTTTGAAGTGTGGTATGAGGCAACCGTGAAGCTAAGTGTCTTCGGAGCAGCAGGCTTTGGGCATCCGGAAATTACGGACTTGCATGCAAGCCCGAAGAAAACCAGCCAGGATGAAGTGGTACCGGTTCCCTGTCCGGATGAATTCTGTTCGGATAATTGCACAGGTACGATTGATCTGACCGTAACTTCTGGTATCGGGCCATTTACCTTCCTCTGGTCTAATGGAAAAACCACCGAGGATCTTTTGAATGCCTGTGATGGAATTTACACTGTAACCATAACCGATGCCGATGGCTGCCATATAATTCATACGGACACAGTTGGTCAAATCCCAAGCAGCTTAACATCGTCAACAAGTTCAACTCCAGATGAAAATTGTCGTCCCGTTCAGCCGGGTCCATGCGATTGTAACGGCAAAATGCGCAATATTACTGTTCAGTACAATGGTCCCAGCGGAGCAACAGTTAATGTATATGATGGAAGCGGCCATAATATTTTATTGGCTTCCTTCTCCAACGTGCAGGATGGGGCAATCCTGTTTGTTGATGCCGTAGCGAACGGAGGACAATTCGAATCAAATACGTTCTTTGATGTTGTCGGAGGTCAGGAAATCAGTATCCATACCTCATGCTCAAGAGACGTATTGAATCAAACTTTTGGAAATTTCACAGTTCTTGGTTATACCGATGGAGCCGGTTCGGAATGCAATCCATTGGTTTGTACCGGAACTATTCATGCCCAGGGAATAAACGGAGAGCCTCCATATAGTTACCAATGGTCAAACGGTGGCACTTCTCAGGATCAGGTGAATGTTTGTGAAGGTGTTTATTATGTAACTGTTACCGATGCTTCCGGATGCTTTGTGGTGGATTCTGTTGAAGTGGTTCCGGACAGTAACGGCATTGATATTACATATGAAAAGATTGATGCAATATGCGGGGAAGATTCAATTTATTTCCCGGTGCCGTGTAACTGTGAATGCGATGGCAAAATGCGTGAGATTTCGTTGTTATATAGCGGTCCTAACGGAGCGAGCATTCAGGTATATAATAAAAGCGACCATGATGTTTTAATAGCTTCATTCTCCAATGTCCAGAGTGGAGATGTAATTGCTGCCAGCGCGGCTAATTATAAAAGCGGACAATTCGAATCCAACACCTTCTTTGTAATTAATGGCGGCAATAATATCACTATACATACCTCTTGTTCCCAGGATGTTCTGGGGTTAACATTTGGCGATATGGCTCAAGGCAGTCTTACTGTCGTAGGCTTTATTGACGGTGATCTAAATAATTGCAATCCACCCCCGACCGGATGTCCTGCTCCGTGTCCATGTGAAGGCAAAATGCGGAATATTACATTGTTATACATCGGAGATTCGGGAGTTACGGTCAATGCGTGGAAGAGCGGATCCGGCTCTGTGTTGTATGGCTCATATAGCAATGTTCAGGCCGGGCAATTATTATACTTTGCTGCCCCTAACGGAGGTCAATTCGAGTCAAATACCTACTTTGAAGTGATTGGTTTGTCTGAAACCGGAATCCATACCTCTTGTTCACAGGATGTTCAAGGAAAGACATTTGGTCCGTTCACTGTTGTTGGATACACTGATGGTGACAACAACGTCTGCGATTTCACACCGATATGTATCGGAGCGGGCAGCATTAACCTCTCCATAAGCGGAGGCACACCTCCTTACACCTACCACTGGTCTAATGGCTCTACCATGCAAGATCAGGAAAATCTGTGTTCAGGAATGTATCATGTAACGGTGACGGATGCTAACGGTTGTACCGCTGAAGAGTGGATCACCATTGAAGACTCACTTCTGACCTGTGAGATCAACGGAGAAGATACCCTGTGTCCGGGCGCCACAAGTGTTTATACCGGTGGTGCTGCCGATACTTACAGTTGGTCAATCAGTGGAAATGCAACCATAGTCGGGCCTACTGATCAGCAGTCAGTTACGGTACATGCCGATACATGTGGTTCATTTGTGTTGGAATTGATTACAACAGCGGGAGAATGTATAGCCAACTGCGAGGACACGTTTTATGTAGTTGATAATGAAGCTCCAATTTTTACTTTCATTCCGGCCGATGATACTGTTGAGTGTACAGTAACACCTGAATTTGGTACTCCGGAAGTCACTGATAATTGCGATACCAACGTTACAGTGACCTCGATAACCGATACGATTCCGGGCAACTGTTCTCAGGAATATACCCTGATCCGGACTTGGGTGGCAACTGATGACTGCGGAAACAGCAACAGCGCTTCTCAGGCGATAAACGTAGAAGACACAACCCCCCCAACGCCAAGCTGCCCGCAAGACGTGACAATTCAGTGCAATGAATCCTCACATCCAGATAATACCGGATATGCCACCTGTGCGGACGGTTGTGATTCACTTGTTCCACCCATCTGGAGCGATTCATTAGTCAATGGGG
>CAYOYI010000281.1:0-5699 GCA_964408105.1 uncultured Chitinophagaceae bacterium
CAGCCGGAAGAATGCTTTTCAATAAGTTGCCATTATGCAGGTCTTCATATTGGTTGAAATCAATAGATTTTCTTTCCGTCAGCATTTCAAACAATTTGAAATTTTTAACAACTAATTTCCAGTTCTTTTGGACTGCGCCTTCAAAAACTTTTGATTTTGAACCGCTTCCGTAGCTGCAGAAACCAATGGTCATTCCTTCCAGGTTTGTTTGTGCGTTTAGTTCCGATTCCAGCAGGCTCATTAGCGAAAAGAATATCGAACCGGTATAAAGATTTCCTACCAACGAAGAAGCCCGCTGGCCGTTTTCTATCTTCTCTTTTACAAATTGACGGTACAAGGGCGTTCTGGAAACTGTTTTGAGAGATCTGTCCTGGTAAAAATTTGGATCCAATTCCAGAAGCTGTTTTTTTAATTCAGGATTTCTCGCGGTTTCCTCTAAAAATATTTCCATGAACATTCTCTTGCCGTGAAATGCATAAGGCAGATGGAAAACTATTCTATCCCAATCGTTGAGCTTGTGATTCGCTTTTAACCGGCTAAAATGGGTATAGGACTGCTTCACCCTTTTCGCAAAGCATTCATTGGAGTAGGGACCGTTGAATACGGGAAATATCTTGTGAATGTCAATATTGTTTTCTTTAGGGGATAGGATGTTGGGAATGGAAAAATCAGCGGATGCGGCTAATTGCTTCCGGCTTATCTTCCTCAGGGGTTTAAAAAAATCATGCTCACCGACTGTGGCAACGCCAACAGGCCCTTCAAAGGAAATTAATCTTGGATTGCTTTTAATAAGAGCCGCAACTGCTCCAGCCCCTTGTGTATATTCACCGGTGCTATCTAATTCATATTTTGCATTATCAGTGCACACAACAATGCCGATTCTCGAGTCGTCTGCCCTGATCCAATCCAACGTATTATGAAGAGCATCCACCCCCCCGATACAGGCGAAGGTTAAATCAACTGCATCAGTATGCAGGAAGGCATTCTCCCCGTGCTCATTTGCAAAGTATTCGGCCAGCATACTGAGCACATACGAGGCAATCGGTTTTGCTCCGTCAATCAGACTTTCTGAACCCACATATATCCTGCCTATGGATAGCGGTGACAAGCAATTTCTTTCGATAAGTGTTTTCACTGCATTGGCAGCCATCGTTGCAGAATCTTCATGTACATCAGCCAGGCTCATCGCCTCTAATCCTAATCCTTCCTTCAATTTGGCGTATTCTATTTTCCGGTTCTCAGCTAATTCCGCTATAGGCAGAAAAATTTTCGGAATGTGAAATGCCATATCATCTATCCCAATGCAATTTGTTTTTCTCACTGCTAATAATTTTTTGTGGGAGTTTGCTGAATTTTTATTCGTTTTCAAATTTTCTCAAAAAAACAACTTGTGTGATTGATGATTATCAAAGCTTGACTAACGTCAAGTGAATAATTCATTACGTTGAGCTGAGAATTTCTATTCAAAAAATCACTCAGGCATTTTTTATCTTCCTGAAGTTTTCAGGCGAAGTTCTTCCGTTCGCGGATACTTTATCATGCACCTCATCAAATGCTTGCCTGCAGTAAGGGAGGCGTTTCCGCAGGTGGTCATAATGGCTATGGTCAAACATTTGTCTGAAATCCTGCTTTGACATCATCGTTCGGGCATAAAGCGCCTGGTAACCTGAATGTTCGCGCACAAAATTTTCAAGCACGGGAAGTTCAACCCCAGCATCGAATCCCTCTTTTTTCGGAGTGCCGTAGGCACCAATATCAACGAACAGTTCATCAATGCTGCCATCCAGTTTTTTATAAGGATGTATGAATCCTGAATTTTTTTCATTGTCATAAATCGCCATAGGGGAAAGCCACAACGGGTAGAGATTGAAGCGGTCATGAAAATATTGCAGTGATTTTGGGAGATGTTCAATTGGCACAAGCATATCCTGCACAATGTGGTATTTGTTGCGAAGCCTGCCCGTTGTTTCTGTCTGAGTAAATTTTAACAACGGCACTTTTGGTGGCACAGCCCAGCCGAGCAGCCACCTGAACAACGGATGATTGCCAAACGGAATGATCTGCTCCATTTCCCAAAAAAAGCTTCGCGTATGGCGATGGTAGTAATGCCTTAATGGAATAAATTCTGTTCCTTCCTTCTTCAAGTGAAGATAATTTTCGACATGCTTGTAAAACCATGGTTTATACCATAACCCAATGGAATTCAAACTGCCGTCTTCATTAGAATATTCATCAGTCATGCACCCGCACATAATTACTGCCGTATCATTGCTATACACAAGCGTCTCGACAAAATCATTCTTTGCAGTATCCCGGCATTCCTTTTCAAAAACATTCGCAATTTCTTTTTGCGAGAAGACCGGCTGATAGTTCACTCTGACATACTTCTTTGCCGGTATTATCCGCAAGTCCGCAGCAACAAGAAAACCCAATGTTCCATGGCTCCATGGGATCATATAGAACAGATCGCTGTTTTCTTCTTTCGTGCAGCGCAATAATTTACCTTCGGAAGTAACTATCTCGAACGCTTCACATGTAAATTGAAACAGTCCATATTTATGACTGCTCGTTTCCACGCCAAATCCCATAATGAGTCCGCCAACGGTCAGGTCATCCAATTCGGGTACAACCGGTAACGTCCATCCTCTGGGTATCAGGCTCGAAGTCAATTGTCCCATGGTGACAAGCGGCTCAACTCGGACAATACGCTTTTGTTCATTTATTTCAAGGATATCGCGCAGGTCAATGGAAATATTGCGGTGAGTAAGCTTGTATTTGGGAACCAGCTCGCTCATCGTATTCCATCCTGAACGTGCGGTGCAAAGTTTTTCTTTCGCGCCATCGGCAATCCATTTATTGATTTGAAATTGTATTTGCTTCACCCGCGCATCATGTTTCGCTGGTGCACTACGGAGTAATAAGATGAATTTGATACGTAGGTTGAAATACAAATCAAAAATGACCGAAATGGGAAGCAGGAATACTACCGCAAATACTCCACGATGATGAGTAAGCAGGTATTCAAATAATCCAATGGAATTTTCTTTCTTCATTGACAGTTTCTGAAAAACGATCACCATAGAGCCTCGTATATCTTCCCAGCGCCCAGATCGGAAAAACATTGCGATAAGAGGTATATGTGATCATGCAGTTATGATTGAACACTCCGCTGATATTTTCTTGTAGCCAATCGCCATTTGGTTGTTGTCGTTTGAGGAGTAAGTTGATTCCCTTTTCTATAGCCTCTTTGCTTTCATAATCGCTGGCGAGAAGTGATAAAATTGCCCAGGAAGTGTTGACAACCTGCGACTCAACAGACGGGATATACTCTTTTTTTATGCACGATTCAAACGATTCGCCCCATCCCCCATCATCATTCTGTTTTGAAATAAGAAACTCACAAGCCCTTTGCAGAGATTCTTTCGACCGCTGGTATAAAATTTTACTTTTTATTGTCACCTGTTCATCACAAGATTGAATGTATTGACTGAGCGCTTCGGTTCCAAACCACGTTCCGTAAGTAAAACAAACCGCCCACGAGCCGTACCACGAGCCATCTATTCGCTGTTGTTGAAGAATAAATTCAATTCCATTGTTTACAGCATCTGCAATTTGCTTCGATTTATGCTCAGGGTAGTTTTTTCTAAATCTCAATAGCGCCTGAACACAAGCAGAGGTACATTCCGTGTAAGAATAATCAATCATGATGTTTCCAAAGACCTCAGAAGGATTCAGCAACTCAAGCCAAGCTGGTCCTCGAGTGCGTTCGTAAGTTGCCCATCCGCCATCTTTATTTTGAAATGATAGGATCAGGTCTGCAGCCTGCTTTATTCTTTTTTCAGAAATTTTTTTACCCGGTAAAATATTTCGTTCGTGGATCAGAAGGGTCGTCTTCAATCCTTCTGCAGTACAATCCGTAATCGGCCAGCCATGATCAACAGTAGAAAAAGGCCATCCGCCAACCGAATCATGGCGAAAATATTTTGTGTGTTCACCTACTTCATTCTTGACCTGGGAAACATCTAAGTAGCTATACGCTTTCTCTATAACATCAGTAAAGTCGTCTTCCCGACCTGATTCTAAGATTGCTTGCGTGGCAAATGCTGTATCCCAGAGTTGGGAGCCGTTGTATCCCTGCATTTTCATTCCGTCTTCTGCCAGCCACAAGTAATCAAACCATCTCTCATAATGCTTTTTGAATTGTTCTGAATCTTTTCCGTAAGCATGCCAAACCGCAATGGAATTTATTACTTGATTTACAGGGCCAATATCTATGTAATTGGTCTGTTGGTCTTCAGCATTAGTGTAGTCAAGGATAAAATTCAAAGCCCTTTTGCGCAGCCATTTGAAGGGCACTCTTTCATAAATGCTCAAAAACCTGTTCAGGAATTTCAAAGCGGTTGACTGAGGATAATACAAATCTGTAACAGCACATTCATTTCTTGTTTTTGTCCAATCAATTTTTGCATAAGGCCCATCATATAATTCTTCCCTGAGAGCGTCAATTAACTTCGTTTTTTTTGCGGTGACACTATGACCAAAACAATAAGACATTGGCAGATAAACCATTCTCGCGTGGCACCAATACCGGGAAGGATGAAATGGCAGCCATTTCGGCAACAACCACATTTCGGGAAACAAAGAGTTACATCCCTTCCATTCATATACACCAAGAACGCTCAGGTAAAATTTTCCCCATGAAGGAATACCTGTTGCCCCGCCATTACTTTTTATCCAGTTTCTTGCCTTTACCGTTCCTTCCCCATCAGCACCTAAAATTCTAAGTGCGACATATTGCAACACCGTTGCAAACATGGTCGAGGGGCTTTCCAGATGCAATCCCCATCCGCCATCTTCATTTTGATGATTTAAAAAATATTGTTTGATGAGTGAACGATGCGGAGCGGGAAGAGGTGATTCTGTTACATAAGATGCAATCACCAGACCGGGAAGCAAGAACATGGGGCCACCATAATCCCCGGGCCAGTGCCCGCTTTCGGCTTGAAGCTGACCATAAAAACTAATTGCGCTGTTAAGCGATTCACCTAATTCGTTATCGTTTATTGTTTGTCGTTTGTTGTTTGTGGTTTGAATTCGATATATTTTATCACCGCTGTTTGCATTTGAGGATTTTTGCCAGGTAAATGCTTTAGACATTTCCTCTAGGAATTTTTTTCCTGTTTCGCCAGCCCACTGTTCCTCGCTAAATCCATTGTACGGTTCAGGTGGATTAAATTTCCACACCTGTCTTCCTTCGGGAGAGCAGTCTAATTTCCAAAAATTCCAGTACGTGAATTCCATTAAGCAAATAATGTTGATGCAACTAAATGCTATTGCAATCTCATCATCTACTTTGAAATCGTAATTGACAAATGTTAAAGTTTCGTTTTGTGTCGGTCGGTAATTTTCCAACATCAAACATGAACTATGATTAAGGAACTTATTCAGTCCATGGAACATCCATCGGAGATCATAGCCATGCTAAGGCTGAAGTTTGGCGGGTTTGACCTTGCAAATAACACTGAGTCACTTGATGTGCTGGCTGAGAAAGCAAGCGATAAATATTTCTGCTATGCTGCACTGAATTCCGTTTCGCGCTCCTTCGCAGTGGTGATACAACAACTCCCTGATGAATTAAAAGACCCCGTTTGTGTTTTTTATCTCGTGCTGCGGGGGCTTGATTCTATTGAAGATGATAT
>CAYOYI010000282.1:0-5681 GCA_964408105.1 uncultured Chitinophagaceae bacterium
AGAATATCTCCTTCTGCGGCAACATGGTGAAAGGTCATGGTCATATCAGAGAATGCTTCTCTCCATAAAGCCACCATATCTTTAAATTGCTGTAACCCTGTTGAAGTTATCCCTGGCATTGGTTCGCTGTGCGACAAGACATTTTCTGCAACATATTTTTCCAGGCTGTCTGTATTTCCTGTTTCAAACACCTTAACGATTTCCCGGTAAGCGGCTTTGTTTACTTCCTCAACAGGAGGAGCCGCTGGAGCTGTTTCAGTAGTAGTTCCGGATTGATTGCATGAAATTAAGAATAAGCAAATTCCAAGAACAGAAAGCAGAGGTCTGAGAGTTTTCATAGTTATATTGATTTAGGGGTTAAATGTTTTTAAAATGGAACGTTTCATTCCCGCAAACAGGGGAGTGTGCGGGCACTTCTTGTTTGAAAAAGAGGAAACCGGGGCAGGAACGGTTTGCAGGATTTTCATTTTCCAGTTGGAGAAACTGGGCGAAAGGTAGGCAGTATCTTTGAGTTATGGAAATGTTTTGGAATAAAAATTTATTTCATTCCAGATTGGAAAGTGAAGGAAAAGTGCCGGAGGCGGGACTCGAACCCGCATGGCCGCGAAGCCACACGCCTCTGAAACGTGCGTGTCTACCAGTTTCACCACTCCGGCTGAATGGAAAGGCGCGTAAAGTTAATCATGAGAATCGGAAGTTAATAATCGGATTATCAGGCAACCTGCTCAACCGACCATGCTTCCGGTTTACCGGCAAAATGAAGCTTAGCTTTTCCCCAGATACGATTAAAGGTGTCGGAGTTTCTGTAGCGCTCAAGGGCATATGCATCACGCCATTCGCTGTAGGTGAAGAACACATTCGGGTTTTCCTTATCACGCAGCAAATCCAGTTTGCTGCATCCGTCAAAATTGGCAATGTGATGCTTTTCCCGGTTAAAAACTTCCTTGAAATCTGTAATGCTGTCCGGTCTGAACGTCAGCTTCACTATTCGTATGATCATTGAAAATCAATTTGAACATAATCCCCAACCTTTAGTCCAAGCAGGCTGCTTGCTTTACCTGAATTGATTGCGATTTCTAAGTAACCTGCCGAATTGAACCGACATAGACTTTCTCCCTGCGGCACATCATGATAGCTTTCGCTGATACTGTTGATTGTTTCACCGGTTCGGTTACGGTAGCGGATGGTGAAATCTCTATCTTGGCGAACTCTCTTAAAGACATCCTTTGAAACATTTATGATGACATTTTGGAAGGTATCTATATAAATAACGGTACCTCGTAAAACGGATTCCTGAATGGTAGGGAATACTCCGACTTTTCTTTTGATCTCAGTAATGGTTCTCCCGAGCTTTGAAATATCCTGACCGGATAGGAGTTGCGCAGCCGTGGTGGCAAACGCATTTTTCCAATGCTGACTAAATGCTGTTCCGTTTTGCTCAGGCACCGTTAATTCAATTGCTGTTTCAGGTTCCTGGTCATTGAATATCATCGCAAACAAGCCGTTATCAAATCCGATGAAATAATGATTATTATGGCGGGCCGCAATGTATCGTACCACCCTGATGTCCTCATCGTTTACCGTGTTAATATGCACGGTTCCCTCAGGGAAGCTGGTGTAAGCGTTTTTCAGCACAAAGGCAGCTTCGGCAATATTGAACGGTTTAATATTATGAGTAATATCAACAATCCTGACGGACTCATTCTGCCTGAGCAGAATGCCTTTAAGCGCACCTGCCGTATGATCCTTGTTCCCGAAGTCTGTGGTGAGCGTGACTATGGGCACTGATTGATATATTTTCGGTAATTTTGATAGACGAAATTAGGATAAAAAATTTGAGCGAACGTATCATCAGCCTGGAGGATATGAACCTCCTGGAATTCTTTGGCGTCAATAACTCCAACCTTAATCTTCTTAAGAAAGCATTTCCGCAACTCAGGATAGTTTCGCGCGGGAATAAGATAAAAGTTAACGGTGCGGACGAGGAGATTGATAACTTCAACGATAAAATAAATCAATTAGTCGCGATGGCTGAAAGGGGTATGAATATTTCCGAAAAAAATGTTGAGGATGTGCTGATGAATCTTCCTGCAGAGGAATTGTTTGGCGGGGAAAATGGCGATGAGATTCTGGTGCATGGCAGGAATGGGTTGCTTGTGAGGGCGAGAACCACAAATCAGCGTAAAATGGTGAAGCTCAGTGAAACCGATGACATACTTTTCGCGATTGGCCCTGCCGGAACGGGTAAGACATATACTGCCGTTGCGATTGCGGTAAGAGCGTTAAAAAACAAGATCGTAAAGAAGATTATTTTAACAAGACCAGCAGTGGAAGCAGGGGAGAGCCTCGGATTTCTGCCTGGTGACCTGAAAGAAAAGATCGATCCTTATTTGCGTCCGCTTTATGATGCGCTCGATGATATGATCCCAATTGACAAGCTCAATTACTACATGCAAAATCGTGTCATCGAGGTGGCGCCTCTTGCATTTATGCGCGGAAGAACGCTCGATCATTCCTATATCATACTCGATGAAGCGCAGAATGCCACCAATGCGCAATTAAAAATGTTTCTGACGCGGATCGGTCCCGCTGCGAAATGCATTGTCACTGGCGATCTCACTCAAATTGACCTTCCCAAAAATCAGAAATCCGGCTTAGTGACAGCGGTGAAAATTCTGGAAGGTATTGACGGCATCGCAACGGTTTATCTCAATGAAGGTGACGTTATCAGGCACCGGTTAGTCAAGAAGATCATTGGCGCTTATGACAGGTGGAAAGAGCAGCATGAAGGTGAAGATACTAAAGCAACAAAAGACAAATAACTGATCTGAATCATTATGGCACAAACTCTCAATCAATCATCAGGTATCACGCAAACCGATTTCAGCTTTCCCGGGCAAAAAAGCGTTTATCACGGCAAGGTGCGCGATGTATATAATATTGACGACCGCTATCTGGTGATGATCGCCAGCGACCGCATTTCTGCTTTCGATGTCATTCTTCCACGACCGATTCCCAACAAAGGGCAGGTGCTCAATCAAATTGCCACCAAGTTTTTAAGGTCGTGCATTGATGTTTGCCCGAATTGGTTCATTGATTCACCCGATCCTAATGTTTCGATTGGGAGAAAGTGCGATCCGGTGAGAATTGAAATGGTGATTCGCGCTTACCTCACAGGCCATGCCTGGCGGGTTTACAAAAGTGGCAGGAGGGAGTTGTGCGGAGTTGCATTGCCGGAAGGATTAAAAGAACATGACAGGCTTCCTCAGCCGATTATCACTCCGGCAATCAAAGCTGAGGAGGGGCACGATGAGGATATTTCAAAAGAGGACATTCTGAAAAGAGGAATTGTAACTCAAAAAGAGTGGGAAACCCTCGATCGCTATGCCCGCGACCTGTTTGCCCGCGGCACGCAGATGGCCGCCCAGCGCGGATTGATCTTAGTTGATACTAAATACGAATTCGGCAGGCTCGATGGCATGCTGCATCTTATTGATGAGATACACACGCCCGATTCATCGAGATATTTTTATAGTGACGGATATGAGCAACGACAGTCTAAGGGTGAAGGACAAAAGCAACTCTCAAAGGAATTTGTGCGTGAGTGGCTCATCGCGAATAACTTCCAGGGATTAACAGGACAGGTGATGCCTGAGCTAACCGATGAATTTGTATCCAGCGTAACCAACCGCTATGTCGAGCTGTTTGAAAAGCTGATGGGCACAAAATTTCAGCCGGCACCTCCTGACAATGTACTTGAGCGAATTGAGCGCAATGTGCTGAAGGCACTGGAGAAGCTGGAGTGAGGGTATCGTGATCAGTGCACAGTCATGCACATCCGCTAATTCGCAAATCATCACATCAATTTTCTATCTTCAAGGCATGGAAGAGAATTACCGCACATTTCTGCGTGCGATCAATTCAAATGGTTATGAGGTTTTAATCGCAGCTGGTCTTGCTAATGTGATGGCGCAATGGATAAAAACGTTCATTGTAGCCGTGACGGGGCGTAAGTTCAACCTCTCCATTTTATTTTCAACCGGAGGAATGCCATCGAGTCACAGCGCTACGGTGACGGGATTGGCAGCCTCTGTCGGACTTATAGAGGGATTCAGTTCCGTGATGTTTGCAGTAGCCGTTTGTCTGGCGGTAATAGTAATGTATGATGCGGCAGGAGTGAGAAGGGCAGCCAGCCGGCAGGCGGTAGTTCTGAACCGTATCATTCAAAACCTGTTTCAGAACAACCCGGAATTGAATAAGGGCAAGCTGAAGGAACTGTTGGGACATACGCCCACGGAGGTGCTTGCCGGTGGTGTGCTGGGTATTGCGGTGAGCATGGCGCTGCGGTGGTACCTGATGAATAATGCCTGATGTTTTAATCGCCTGATAAGTAATTCCGGGCCTGATCGGGCAACGCTACCAATCGGGCTTATGAATGATGGTGACCGTACGCGCCCCACAAGCCTGAGTCCTAAGGGCAACCTTATTTCATATTTTACGTAAAATATTCGGTCAATAAACCAGGTGGATAAAGACTTGAGAACGAAACTTTCTGTTACGCCTAACACCACGGTGAAGGTGAAGCCGCGGCTGCTGACCGTGAAATATGTCGTTGCCGGAGCATTGATCTTCACACTGATCGGTGTGGCGGTGTTCGTTTATCTGAACCTGGGCAGCAGCGAAGATGCAGCTGCAGGTATGCGCAAGCCGCCAAATGCTACGGATGCACCGGCAAGGCCTGTGTTGCCCGATCTGTCGTTCCTGTCGCGCGAGGAAATGAACCTGCTGACTGACCGCAGCTTTGTGCGCGATACGGTGCGCAAGGATTATACTTCCGTTAAGTGGAATGTGAATGCCTCTATGAGCCACCTCACGCTGGAGGTTTCCAATACAAAATTTCAATATACCCTCGAGCTGTTCGATCAAAACGGGCAGCGGGTGCTGAATTTCATCAACCTGGATGAAGCGAAGGTTTTCGTTGACAAGCTGCAGCTGATGCCCAATCATCAATACAACTACGTGGTGCGCAACACCATCGGTGAGATGTATGCCGGCAGCGTGATGTTTAATTAGTTTACGGGTTTCTTGTTTCCAGTTTCCGGTTTATAGTCGCTAACCACTACTCAAGTATGTTTCGCGATATGGCCTTATAGTCAGCTACGAAACCGGCAAAGAGTTGCGTATATTCACATGTTAGCGGTCATGCTTTGGCGACAGTGCCATCATCAAACTGACAGCAAGAAACGAACAGATGAAAATTATACACGGACAACATTTAGTTAAAGAACTTCGCAAACTTTCTGACAGCGTAACCAAACGACTTTGGATTGCTGTTCCTTATATCGGTAGCCCGACATCGGTTAGACGAATTCTAGGTAAAGCGTGGTTTGACAGCCCCTCCGTTAATGTAAAATTACTTACTGACACTTCTGACCTTTCTTGCATAGACACAGAAACACTTCAGCACTTCCACGATAGAGGACAAGTTAAAACATTGGCAGGACTGCATGCAAAAATTTACATCGTTGACGACAGTTGTATGGTAACATCCGCAAACCTAACGAACACTGCATTTTCCAAGCGATACGAAATTGGAATACTTTGCAATTCCAGCCAAGCCCAACAATTAATTGAAACTTTCACCGACTGGTGGAAGCAGTCTGCCAATGTAAAACCCGACC
>CAYOYI010000283.1:0-5669 GCA_964408105.1 uncultured Chitinophagaceae bacterium
TTAGACTGAATACCCGCATCATCAGCAGCGCTGCCTTTCATCACTTCCTCAACATAAACGCCCTGCATGCCATTCAATCCATCTTTCTCTGCTAACTCCGAATCAATATTCCTGATGGTTACGCCAAGAAATCCTCTCTGCACAATCCCGAATTCCTTAATATCATAAACCACTTTTTTCACAAGATTAGAAGGCACTGCAAACGAATATCCGGCAAACGCTCCCGTTGGACTTGCGATTGCAGTGTTGATGCCAATTAGCTTACCGTCTATACTCACCAGCGCTCCGCCACTATTGCCAGGATTAACTGCAGCATCAGTTTGAATGAAAGATTCGATCGCTGATTGTCCTTCCAGTATATTGATGTTTCTTCCCTTTGCACTAACTATACCGGCAGTCACGGTTGAAGAAAGATTGAAAGGATTACCCACCGCAAGAACCCATGAGCCTATTTGCACAGAATCCGAATTCCCAAATGAGATGTATGGCAAATCGGTATCGTCAATTTTCAGCAGGGCAAGGTCAGTTGATGGATCACTACCAATGAGTGCCGCAGCGTATTTCTTGTTGTCATTTAAAATCACTTCAATTTCATCCGCATCTTTTATAACGTGGTTGTTGGTAACTACAAATCCGTCCGGTGAGATAATGACACCCGAACCTGATGCCACATTAGGCTGTGGCTCATAATTTTTAGGCGGTGCGCCCCATCCCCAGAAATTATCTCCGAAAAAATCATAAAATGGGTTGTAATAAGTGTTGTTGGTTTTCTTAGGCATAACCTTAGACGTCACATGCACAACGCCTTGAGTGGTAGCGGCAGCAGCATAAGTAAAATCTGCAGGCTGCACCATGTCCGGAGACGGCAAGGCATAGTTTGCAAACTTCACCGGTTGTGTTTCTCGAATAATGGTTTGATTTTCTTTCTGAAAATATTTTAAAACAATACCAGTGGTTGCTGCACTGATCAAAACAGAGATCAGAACGACAAATATTAGAGAGCCTCTTTTCATCTTTTTAGTTTTTTGTTTTTCAAATAATGTTCAAATTGTGTTTCAATTTTGGTGCCTGAATTTTAAAACCGAAATATTAACATGCAAAGTTCACATGTAGTATTTCCGGGCTGTAATTTTGACATTCTTTTTATCCATTTTAACACATTTTAACCGCCAAAGGTTTAATGACAAAAATTGAGTTTCACAAGTACCATGGAAACGGCAATGATTTCATCATCATTGATAACCGGCAAAACCAAATACCATCACTTTCGGTTTCCACGATTAAAAACCTTTGCCACCGAAGATTTGGAATTGGTGCAGATGGGTTGATCTTAATGAATCAGAAGAAAGACTACGACTTCGAAATGAAATATTATAACTCGGATGGAAATGAAAGCACTATGTGCGGTAATGGCGGAAGATGTATTATCAAATTTGCGCAGGATTTAGGCATCATAAAAGAACGAGCAAAGTTCCTGGCTATTGATGGACCTCATGAAGGTGTGATTGGAAAAAATGGAGTCATCATGCTTAAAATGAAAGATGTCCCCTCGTTTCGAAAAAAGGATGATGATTTTGTGATTGATACCGGCTCTCCGCACTACATAAAGTTTGCTCTAAATGTTGGTGAGCTAAATGTTTTAAGCGAGGGTAAAAAAATCCGCTATCAAAGCGAGTTTATTAAAGAAGGGATCAACGTAAACTTCGTTGAGGAAAAAAACGGAAAGCTTAACGTAAGAACATACGAACGAGGCGTAGAAGATGAAACGCTTTCCTGTGGTACCGGTGTGGTCGCATCAGCGTTGGCAGGTTCACTCAAGTCCAATAGCGAAACCGGTAGGCAAGATGTCTTTCTCGAAACGCCCGGTGGCTCGTTTGAGGTAACGTTCGTAAAAAGAGATGACGGAAGCTTTTCCGATATATGGCTGGTCGGAGGCGCTCAGTTGGTTTACAAAGGAGAATTTTCTATCCCCTGAATATCACCACATAGCCCGTGTAGGTTGAGCCAAACTTGTCATTCAGCTTAAGGATATAATAATAAGTACCGTCAGGAAGTGGTTCCCGATCTTGATTCACACCGTTCCATTGGTTTGAGTATCCATTCATCCGATATACTTCATTACCCCAGCGATTGAAGATGAGAACTTCATTGTGAGGATATAAATCAATTCCTTTGATTTCCCAATATTCATTGGACTCATCCCTGTTTGGTGAAATCGCATTTGGTATAAACAGGTATGGCTTCTCTGGCTCAACAAGAATATAAACATTTGCTGTATCGCACATTTCTGGCATACCGTCATCACAAATCACATATGTAAATACATCAGGGCCATTGTATCCGTTGTCCGGAATGTAAGTTATTGTCCCATCTGAATTGATCGTAACATTTCCGTGTTCCGGATTATTGATAATTCCGCTAACATGAATATTATCTCCATCCGGATCGTGGTCATTGTTCATTACCGGAATATCTTCACCATTGCCGGTAGTATTTCTTATAGTGTCATCAACAGCTATCGGTGGCCGGTTGCAACTTGAAGCGGTGAGATTATAGGATGCACTAATTGTACAGCCCAACGCATCAGTTACGGTAACTCCGTAATCTCCTATTGCAAGCTCATCAATCACTGAAGTATTTAAGTCGTTTGTCCAGCGATATGTGTAAGGCGGTGTTCCTCCGGTCACCACAAGTTCAATTCTTCCGTCACTAACTTCCGCGCATGATGAATTAACTACAATTGTATTGCTTGTACTTATTACATTAGGCTGAACGACAGTGAATGTCCTTACTCCGGAGCAAATATTTGCGTCAGTTACGGTTACGGTGTACTGACCTGCTCTCAATCCCTGAATATCTTCTGTTGTTGCACCTGTTGACCACAGGAAGGTGTATGGGAATGTACCTCCGCTCGCGGTAATGTTAATGCTTGCATCAGAAGCTCCGTTGCAGCTTACGTGCTTCATGCTTGTTTCAAGAATTGACAATGTCGTTGCCTGATGAACTGTTGCCGAATCCTGCGCGCTGCAGTAATGCGCGTCACGGACTGTTACTGCATAATTTCCTGCAACGAGGCCCGAGATATTCGCATCTGTCAAACCATTTGACCATTTGTAAATATATGGTGGTGTTCCTCCGGAAACACTAATGTTAAGTGCACCATCATTACCACCGTTGCACTTAGCGTTAACCACATCAGTTATTTGTACCGCCAGTTCATCCGGCTCATTTACGCTGAAAATATCTATGCTTTCGCATCCTTGTGCATCAACTACTGTCACGGCATAGCTTCCGGCAGTAACCGCAGTGATCTCTGAAGTTGTGATTCCGTTTGACCACACAAACGAATACGGTGCTATCCCTCCGGATGCCGAAGCGATTATTGCACCTGTAGAATCACCAAAACATTTCACATCAGTAATGCTTGCCGCATTAACCGCAATCGCTGAAGGCTCACCAATATTGTAATTAGCACTCTTGACACATCCATTGGCATCGGCTACTGTCAGGCTGTAACTTCCGGCTATTAACCCGGTAGCATCTTCAACATCATTACCGTTTGACCAACTAAACAAGTATGGCTGTGTACCTCCAGTTACGGTGACATTTATTTGACCGCTTGCTTCTCCATTACAGGTTGCGTCAGAAATCCCTGCAACGCTAATTGACAGAGCTGCTGGTTGCGTTAAATTAAAAGTGGACTGTCGTGCACATCCAGCGGCATCCGTAATGGTAACTTTATAAGTTCCGGCAACAAGGCCAATAATATCCTGAGTAGTTTCTCCATTCGACCACTCGTAGGTGTACGGAGATGTTCCTCCAGCTACACTGATGTGTACCCTTCCGTTTGCTCCTCCGCTGCAAGAAACGTTGGAAGCTGTATCCAAATTAACAGCGATAACTGTTGGCTGACCTATGTTATAATTTCTAATCTGAGTGCAGGCATTAGCATCTGTAACTGTTACGGAATAGCTGCCGGCCGGAACACTATTTAAATCTTGCGTAGTTGCTCCGTTGCTCCAAATGTAGCTGTATGCTGGCGTACCACCCGCAACATTAATGTCAATGCTTCCTGTACTGTCGCCATTGCAAACAGCATTCAAGATACTGGCTACATTTACAGAGAGCACCGTTGGTTCGCCAATATTGAAATTCCCTACCTTGGTACAGCCGTTAGCATCCGTTACCGTCACCTGATAACTACCCATCACGAGACCTGTAGCATTTTGAGTGGTTGCGCCATTGCTCCACAGATAAGTGTATGGCGATACTCCCCCACTCACCGTGATGTTTACGAAGCCTGTGGCAGCCCCATTACATTTTGCGTCTGAAATGCCCGATACACTAATTGTCAAAGTTGAAGTGGGTTGACCTATATTATAGTTTGCGGTTTTTGAACAGTAATTGGCATCAGTAACTGTAACGGAATAACTACCAGCTGTTACTGCAGTTAAATCCTCGGTAGTTGCACCGCTGGTCCAAATGAAACTATAAGGTGCGGTCCCACCACTCACCGTGATATCTATGCTTCCGCTAGCCTGTCCGTAACATTTAGCATCTGAAATGCCAGCTACCGTTACAGAAAGTTGAGCCGCCTGACTTATGTTCTGTGTTGCTGTTCTGGCGCAAGTATTCGCGTCAGTAACTGTTACTGTATAGCTGCCAGCTGTTAATCCGGTTATGTTATTTGTTGTAGCCCCATTGCTCCACAAGTATGTGTATGGCGGAGTGCCTCCTACTACATTCAATGTTATTGAACCATCGGAACCATTGAAACAACTTGCATTCTGGCTTGCCGCAATGGTTACAGCTAGTAATGCAGGCTCACCTATATTAAAACTACCACTACCACTACATGTATTAACGTCTGTGACAGTAACGGCATAGCTTCCTGCAACTAATCCGCTGATGTTCGCGGTTGTTTCTCCGTTACTCCAAATGAAAGTATATCCCGGAGTACCGCCACTTGCGGTTACATTAATCGAGCCGTTTGCTTCACCGTTACACAAAGCATCAGAAATACCGGTAATCGCTACCGAAATATTGTCAGGCTCACCAATATTATAGTTTGCACTACGCACACAGTTGTTTGCGTCCGTTACCGTCACTGAATAACTTCCGGCAGTAAGGTTTACTATTGATGCGGTAGAATCTCCGGTATTCCATAGGTAGATATAGGGAGCAGTTCCACCACCGGGTGCTACGGTAACGCTTCCAGTCGAAGACCCGTTACAAGTAGCATCTTTGATATTTGTAACACTGATCGTCAGCGTTGACGGCTCATTCACATTAAAGCTCTTTGAGTCTGAGCAACTGTTTGCGTCTGTAACTGTCACAGAATAGCTACCGGAAATCAAATCGCTAACATCTTTTGTTGTTTCACCGTTGCTCCATAGATATGTATAAGGTGCAACACCTCCGCTTACCGTTAATATTATTCCTCCATCTGCGCTTCCGTTACACAGCGAACTCTGGACACTTCCGGTTACTGTAAGTGTTGCAGGCTGCGTGATCATTGCATTATCGGTCTTAATACATCCATTGGCATCCGTTACAGTAACTGAGTAGACTCCTGCGGTTAGAGAACCGATGTCCTTGGTTGTTTCACCGTTTGACCATATGAACGTATATGGAGTAACCCCACCGGAAACGGTAAGATTTATTGCACC
>CAYOYI010000284.1:0-5660 GCA_964408105.1 uncultured Chitinophagaceae bacterium
TCGCGTCATCGGAAGAAGAGGACGCAGACTCTGCTATAAATGCGGGTATCATCGCCTTTGCGGGAGGCTCTGACGGATACAACATTGGTGGGCTGTTCGGTGCGGAAGATTCCACGGGCATCAATATCGGTATCTTCTGCTCGGCAGAAGGTTCTGATTCCAATTCCGCTGGGCACTTCGTAGGCAACATCACCGTCACCGGCTCTGTGTATGAAGGCTCGGACCAAAAGCTAAAAACCAACATCGCGGATATGGATTCAAGAGATGCGCTTGCCACCATCAACGCGCTGCAACCGAAATCTTATGAATACCGCACGGCAGATTACGATAACCTGTCCTTGCCGGAAGGCACGCACCACGGGTTGATCGCACAGGATGTGGAGCAGGTGCTGCCGGAACTAGTAAGAACTGTAGTGCAGCCGGAAGTGAAAGGGCTAAACGGCAAGATCATCTCCGAAAAGATGGATTACAAGGGAGTGAATTACACGGGGCTGATAACGTACTTGGTGAGCGCGGTACAAGAGCAACAAGCAACAATTGCAAAACAACAAGGAGCGATAGATTCCCTGTCAACAGCATTGAGAGGAAGATTCGCAAATATTGAAAGCATTATGAACGAGTGCTGCGCTATTGGCTACCGGCAAAGTGGAGAAGATTCTGAAAACGGAAACGAAGAAGCTAATCGCGTAACGGTGGAACTCAGCTCTCTGCAAGTTGTGATATTGGAACAGAACGTTCCGAACCCGTTCAAGGAGCAAACCTCAATCTCCTACTTCATCCCCGAAGAATCTGCAAAAGCACAGATGCTGTTCTTCGATGTGAAAGGCAGGATGATAAAATCGGTAGAATTAGAAAAAGGCTACGGCATCATGACGGTGTTCGCGCAGAACCTGAGCAGCGGCACTTACAGCTATTCACTCGTGATTAATGGTGAAGTGGTTGAGACGAAGCGGATGGTGAAGATGAAATAGGTGTAAGGTGTAAGGTGTAAGGGGCACGGAGAAAGGTGTAAGGAGCGAGGAGTAAGCAAATCAAGTAGCAAGATGCAAGAAACAGAATCTTGTATCTTGCTACTTTCGTTTCTGTACGAAATTCCGTTCGGAGGTCGCAACAAGAATTCTGTACACATCCAGACCTGATTAGTAGAAATCCGACCTCAGGTTTCCGTTTAACTTTTATATTAGCACCCCATAAATTTTTTCTCAATGAGAGTATTACTTGTATCGTTGCTTCTTAGCCAGCGCTTCATTGCATTCTCCGGTAACCTACCGGAAAATTTTTTCCTGAAAAAACTCGACAATGGCCTTGAAGTTCTGGTGATCGAGGATAACTCAGTTCCGCTCGCTACAATCGAGATCACGGTGCGTAACGGGTCATACTGCGAAGACCCGGAATACAATGGCTTATCGCATCTTTATGAGCACATGTTCTTTAAAGCCAACCGCGACCTGCCATCACAGGAAGCCTTCATGGATAAAGTGACCGAGCTTGGTATTTCCTTCAATGGAACGACTTCTAATGAGCGGGTGAATTACTTTGTCACGCTTAGCAGCAAAAAATTAGAAGAGGGATTGCGGTTCATGAACTCTGCGATCAGGTATCCATTATTCCTTGAAGAAGAAATGAAAAAAGAAAATCCGGTGGTGGACGGAGAATTCCAGCGCAATGAATCCAATCCGTTTTTCTTTCTGAGAGATGACATGGCAAAACATCTTTACGGTGATCTGTACAGCCGAAAGAATGTGATCGGCAATCACGATATCATCCTTTCTGCGACTCCGGAAAAAATGCGCGTGATACAGGAGAAATATTACTACCCGAACAACTCCATCATCGTAGTTGCCGGTGATGTGGATCACGATGAAGTGTTTGATAAGGTGCGAAGCATCTATGGCGACTGGGCGCCTTCTGATTTTGACCCGTTTGAGAAATATCCTATACCGGAATTTGAACCACTTGAAAAAAATAGTTATTACATCACCGTAAATGAGAACGCCAAGGTTCCGATCTTCATGATCGGTTTGCACGGACCAGATACGCGAAGCGACATTCAGGCAACATATGCAGCGGATGTTTTCTCATTTATACTTCAGCAGAAATCTTCAAAATTCCAGCAGGAATTGATTGACAAAGGGCTTGCTCTGCAAGTGAATGTAAGCTATCAAACCTGCAAATACACCGGGCCGATAAATATCATTCTGGTGCCAAACCCCATGAAAGTAAAAGAAGCTTATGCCGCGCTGCAACAGCAAATCGCGTTGTGGGATACTGACGATTACTTTACCGATGAACAATTGGAAACAGCGAAAACGCTGCTCGCAATTGACGATGCTTATGGAAAAGAAAGCACTTCGGATTTTGTTCATACAGTTACTTACTGGTGGGCTTCGGCAAGCATTGATTACTACACTAATTATGTAAAAAATCTGAAGAAGGTAACGAGAGAAGACATCAAGCGTTACGTTCAAACTTATATCAAGGACAAGCCATCGGTAGTCGGATTACTGCTTCCCGTGCAAATGGCGGAAGGCATGGGCATCACAGACTTGGAAAAATTTTTGAACCAGTAAAGAACTCACGATGAAAATTCATCTTTTAGTAATTGTAGCACTTTTTGCATCCACACAGCTTTTCGCTTCAGCCGAAACGAAAGAATTCAGTGTAAACGGAATCAAAGTCATCTTCAAGCCTTCGCCAAAGGAAGTTATCAGTGTGCGTCTTTTTGTGAGTGGCGGCACAGCCAACTATCCGAAAGACAAGGAAGGGATTGAAGCGCTTGCATTTCAAACCGCAATTGATGGCGGCACGAAAACATTGGACAAAACCGCTTTTCATACGGAAGCTGAAAAGATTGGCGCTGAGTTCAGCAGTTCCACAACTTATGATTATGGCACATTAAATATGGGCTGCATTGCGATGTTTTGGGATAAATCCTGGAAGTTATTTGCCGATGCCGTGATGAATCCTGCTTTTGACGAAAAGGAATTTAACCTCATCAAAGAACAAATGATCTCCAGCGCTAAAATGGTGGAATCCGATCCAGATAATCATCTCCGTAATCTTGCAATGGAGAATGTATTTAAAGGAAAAAATTACGCAAAGATTCCTGAAGGCACAGCAGAAAGTTTAGAGAAGCTGACATTAGAAGATGTAAAGAAATATTACGCTTCCACGGTTGGCCGGAAAAGATGCTTTCTCGTTGTCGTAGGGAACGTGGACGAGCAGGATCTGAAACAAAAAATCGAAAGCTCGCTTGGACAACTTCAGGAAGGGACACCTGCCGCAATCGAAAGGAAACATTATATCGTTGAGCCTGCAGTTTATATTGAAGATCGCGACATCGCAACAAACTACATCCGCGGGCTGATGACCGCTCCGCACATGAGCACTAAGGACGGCATTGCGATGCGTGTTGTAATGAGCATTCTTCAGGACAGATTTTTTGTGGAGTTACGCACAAAGAGAAGTCTTTCATACGCTCCCGGGGCTTTTTACTCTACCGGAGTAATTAATAATCCATACAGCGTACTATACATCTCGACTCAAGACCCGGCTCAATCCATCCAGGTGATGATAGACGTGATCAACGGGATCAAGAAAGATGGTTTTACTCCGAAAGACCTCAATCACAAACAGCAATCTTTCCTTACTCACTATTATATGGGCCAGGAAAATTCAAGCGCTCAATCCCTTTCGCTCGGCATGGCTGAAGTGGGTGGTGACTGGAAACAGGCTGATGCACTCACTGAAAGAGTGAATGCGCTTACGTTGAACGACCTCAACAGCGCAATAAAAAAATACACCAACGCGATCCAGTGGACTTATCTCGGGAAGAAAGCTGCGGTAACGGAAAAAGATTTTAAGCAGCTGAAGTACGACAAAAAGAACCTGCCTTATTGAAGTGGTTTGTGGTTCGTTGTAAGTTGTTTGTAGTTTTACTGGCTCATAACGAACTGCAATAAGAAACCATGAATGATCTTCTTATTTACGGAGCCAATGGCTACACCGGAAAACTCATTGTGCAAAGGGCATTGGAGAGAGGACTGAAGCCGATACTTGCAGGAAGAAATGCCGATGAAATAAAACAACTCGCACAGCAGCATAAATTAGAGCATCGTGTTTTCGGATTGTCCGATCCGGAGGAAGTTTTTAAAGGTTTAAAAGGAATAAAAATTCTCATCCATGCTGCGGGTCCGTTTATGTTCACCGCAAATCAGATGGTTGAAGGATGTCTGAAAACCAAAACTCATTACCTCGACATCACGGGCGAAATAGAAGTGTTTGAAAAATGCGCGACCTATGATGCGAAAGCCAAAGAAGCCGGTATCATGGTGATGCCCGGTGCGGGTTTTGACGTGGTGCCTTCCGACTGTCTTGCCGCGCATTTGAAACGAAGACTACCAGACGCTAACAAATTACAGCTTGCATTTGCTGCATTGGGTGGAGGATTGTCAAGAGGAACGGCAAAAACCGTAGTAGAAAATCTTGGAAAAGGCGGAGCAGTGCGCAAAGACGGAAAATTGAAATTAGTGCCCAATGCACACAAAACAAAAGTGATTGATTACGGTGATTTCAAAATGCTCTCTGTGTGCATTCCGTGGGGCGATGTGTCAACTGCATGGCGCAGTACAGGGATTGGTGATATCGAAGTTTACATGGGGGCAAACCGGCAAATGGTCAATGCCATGAAGGCAGGAAATTGGTTTGGTTGGCTGCTGAAAACGCGGATGGTAAAAAGCTTTTTAAGAAGCCGCGTTGATGCCGGCCCTCCCGGACCATCAGACTCAAAAAGAAAAAGATCAAAGAGCAGCCTCTGGGGAAAAATAACGAACTCGTCTGGCGAATCCCGCATCTCCATTTTGACAACTCCGGAAGGTTACACACTCACCGCATTGACATCAATAGCTATCGCTGAAAAAGTGCTCAGCGGAAATTTCAAAACGGGCTACCAAACTCCTTCTCTCGCCTATGGCGCTGATCTCATTTTGGAGATTGAAGGGTGTGTAAGGAAAGATGTGGGGTAAAAAAGTAAAAATTCGTCCCCAGACAGGGGGACAGCGAAGCAGGGGGTGACTTCGGGTTTAGGAATAAAACCCCTCTGTATCTCCCCTGTCAGGGGAGAGAATGAAGTGGAGAGAATAAGAAAATGAAATGCGAAATCAACTTTACAATCAGCCGCACCTAAAGAAAGTAAGGCAATCTCTGCGGAATAATACCACAAGCGCGGAAGGAACGCTCTGGATGTATTTGCGAAACAAACAACTTAATGGAAGGAAATTCAGGCGGCAATTCTCCATTGGCAACTATGTTGTTGACTTTTTCTGTACATCGGAAAAGCTGGCTATTGAACTTGATGGCAAAGAGCATTACACGGTAGTTGGACAGATGCAGGATGAAAGAAAGGAAATGTTTCTAAAGAGTGAAGGAATAAAAGTAATCCGGTTTGAAAACCGGGAGGTTTTTGAAAATCCGGAGGCGGTGGTGGTGGAGATAAGAAGATGTTTTAAAATGAAGTAGAACCCTCACCGCCCTTGGCGGATAAATATTTGGGCCGAATAATTCGTCCCCCTGACAGGGGGACAGCGAAGCAGGGGGTGGCTTCGGATTGAGCGAACCCCTCTGTCCTACGGGACATCTCCCCTGTCAGGGGAGAGAATTCA
>CAYOYI010000285.1:0-5641 GCA_964408105.1 uncultured Chitinophagaceae bacterium
CTGAACTGCATTCCTTATTACATGTTTGTTGCCAGAGATACCGGAGCACAGCACTACTTTTCAATTCCTTTAATCGAAGCGTGGGAAATTTTCCGTAATGCCTATCAAAAAGTCAGCGGTGTTTGCCGAACCGTGAGAGGTCCGAGTATGTCATGCACACCCGGTAAGGTGCAGGTGATTGGAGTAGCAGAAGTAAACGGGAAAAAGGTGATCACCCTCCGCATGATTCAAGGCAGAAATCCCGACTGGGTACTGCGCCCTTTCTTTGCGGAATATAACGAAAAGGCGACCTGGCTTGATGAATTAAAACCTGCTTTTGGAGAGGATAAATTTTTCTTTGAACATGAGTTGGAGGAGATGTTTAATGAATCTCTTACAACCCACGAGATTCATAATTTCGAGTGATGGCACCTAAGACCATGCTCAAAAAAGAAAAACGCTCTGCATCCACAGGCCATACCGGTTTTTTAAATCCCAACATAGTTCAACTTAGCATCTCCAGCACACTTGCCATCAATGAGAAAAGCAACGAGCTGATCCGTTCTGGGAAAACGGTTTACAAGTTCGGTTTGGGACAATCTCCTTTTCCGGTACCCGATCAGATTGTAGATGCACTCCGGTTGTATGCTCCCGAAAAAGATTATCTGCCGGTGAAAGGGCTGCCTGCATTGCGGGAAGCAGTAGCAGGTTTCCACCGGAAAAAGGATTTGGTTGATATAGCCGCAGAAAATGTAATGATCGGCCCAGGATCGAAGGAACTGTTGTTTCTCTTGCAACTCGTATTCAACGGGGAGATCATCATTACCGGTCCAAGCTGGGTTTCATATCATCCGCAGGCGAAAATCCTGAACAAAGAGATCAGCTTGATCTACACCTCATTTGATGATAAATGGAGGATAACACCTGAAAAACTCGCTGCGGCAAGGAAAGGCAAAAAGAATCATCCGGCATTGCTGATCTTAAATTATCCCGGTAATCCGGATGGTGTCTCTTACCCGGAATCGGAACTTAAAGCCATTTCAACAACCGCACGGGAAAACAATGTTTACATTTTGTCAGATGAAATTTACGGGCAGCTTCATCACCAGGGTAATCATGTTTCTATTGCGCGCTATTATCCTGAAGGAACAATTATGAGTTCGGGTCTCTCAAAATGGTGCGGAGCAGGCGGCTGGAGATTAGGAACGTTTTCCTTTCCCCCCGATTTAAAATGGTTGCTGGACGCGATGGCTGTGGTGGCCAGCGAAACATATACTTCCGTGAGCGCGCCTATTCAGTACGCTGCGGTGCAGGCATTCAACGGGGGGATAAAGATTGAGGAGTATTTGTGGCATGCGAGGCGAATACTTTCACTCCTAGGAAATCATTGTGCCGAACAATTAAATAAGACCGGAATTAATGTTCATCTTCCCGAAGGAGGTTTTTATTTGTTCCTTGATTTTTCACCTGTAGCAAATGTTTTGAAAAAGAAAAAGATCAATTCACCATCAGAGCTTTGTAACAGGCTTCTTGACGAAGCAGGAGTGGCATTGCTGCCGGGACATGCTTTTAACCGCCCGGAAGGCGAGTTTTCAGCACGATTGGCTTATGTTGACTTCGATGGCGCGAAAGCTTTGTCTGCCAGCGAAACAATTCCTCTGAGTAAAAAATTGCCCGATGACTTTTTGCATAATTGGTGCGGCAAGGTTGTTAACGGAATAGAAGGAATGGCACGATGGTTAAAGAGTTAAAGCCGGTATCATTACCTGTTACAACTTAAAATTTATGAAGGCCTGTGAATCATTTACTACCTTGCAGGTCACTTTTGAATAATCCAACCGCTCTATGGATCGCAGAGAAATGATAAAAAGCAGCACGATTGGAGCATCGTTACTGTTTGTTCCACGGCACTTAAGAAGCTCACCTGTTTTTAATGGTATTTCAAAAGTTGATTTTGGTAGTAGCTTTAAATGGGGCGTGGCTGCTGCTGCATACCAAATTGAAGGCGCGTGGAATGAAGATGGCAAAGGCCCTTCGGTCTGGGATACGTTCTCGCAAAAAAGCAAGAACATCAAGACCGGTGAGAACGGAAATATTGCCTGTGATTTTTACCATCGCTATGAGTCAGATATAGAGCTGATAAAGCAGCTCAACATGGATGTGTTCCGCTTCTCGCTTTCATGGTCGAGAATTTTTCCGGAGGGGACAGGCAAAGTGAATCAAAAAGGAATTGAATTCTATCACAAGGTTATTGACAAATGCCTTGAAGCGGGTATTGAACCCTGGATTACTTGTTTTCATTGGGATTTGCCGCAGGCTCTACAGGACAGAGGCGGTTGGCCGAACAGGGAGGTAGTGGGATGGTTTTCCGAGTATGTGAATCTTGTGAGCCGGGAATACGGAGATAAAGTGAAGAACTGGATGGTGCTGAATGAGCCTATGGCTTTCGTAGCACTGGGTTATTTGATGAAGATACATGCGCCAGGGATCAGAAGTATTAAACAATTCAAACAGGCCGCTCATCATGCTACGCTTTGCCAGGCGGAAGGCGGAAGGATTATTCGGGCAAATGTTTCAGGATCTAATGTAGGAACGACATTTTCCTGCTCACATGTCGAACCGAAAAGCGATCAGGAAAAGCATCATAATGCCTGCCGAAAGATAGATGCGTTGCTAAACAGGCTCTTTATTGAACCTTCATTGGGCATGGGTTATCCGGTGGATGATCTGAATTTAATAAAAGGCATTGATAAGTATATTCAGCCAGGCGATGACGAAAAGATGAAATTCAAATTCGATTTTATCGGTATTCAGAATTACTCCCGTGTGATAGGGCGGTTCAGTTTATGGCCACCGGTAGTTTGGGCAAATCAAGTGAAGCCGGAGAAAATAGATGGGGCTGAGATCACTGAAATGGGCTGGGAGGTTTATCCCGAAGGGATATATAAAGTGTTGAAGCAGTTTGCCGCTTACGAAGGAGTGGATAGAATAATCGTGACGGAAAACGGAGCTGCTTTTCCTGATATTGTTGACGGGGGCATGGTTCACGATAAACAGCGCGTGAAATTCTTTAAGGATTACCTTGAGAATGTTCTGAAAGCAAAGCGCGATGGTGTGAACGTACAGGGCTATTTCGTTTGGACGCTGATGGACAACTTCGAATGGGCCGAAGGTTATACTCCAAGATTTGGATTGGTGTATGTTGACTTCCAAACCCAAAAGCGAATCATCAAAGATTCAGGCTACTGGTTCCGTGATTTCCTGAAGGAATAGAATAAGTGCAGAGCTATTCTACCGGTTTCCCTTTGCTCGTCCAGGATTTTATGCCGCCATCAAGATCATAGATCGTTTTGAAACCCTTTGCTTTTAATTGCTCAGCAGCATTCAAACTGCGCCTTCCCGATCTGCAATAAACAAAAACGGGAACGTCCTTATCTAGTGTTTTAATGTCGGCTGCAAAAGTCTCTCCTTCCACATTCATATTGATTGCACCCTTCAAATGCCCTTCGGTATATTCCTCCGGGGTGCGCACATCGACCAATTGATACCTTTCAGATTCTTTCATTTTCTTTTCAAACTGATCGGCACTGATGCTTTTGATTGTTTGGGCAGCTGCCTGGTTACCGCCTTGCGAGTTGCATGCCATGAGCAGAATGAATATAAAAAGGTGCAGGATGGTAGAAAATTTTTTAACCATTTGATGTGATTTAATTATCGTAAAGTTCGGTTCATTTATAATTATTGACAAGTTTGATTCTAAAATTTAAGATTGATCCCGACTTTAAACTCAAGTGCCGACATGGGTACAGAAGAAGACAGCATTTTGGATGGCTTATCAGGATCCTGTATTTCGTTATAGTCAATCCGGTCAACATACTCTATTTCCTTTTGACTTTTGGAATAAGTTCCCAGAATATCCCGGGAGGCAGTTTCTCCTGTTTGTAGGTCTGTCAGGGTTTGTTCCGCTTTCGTGACTTCAGCTTTGCTTTTAACAAATGAAAGTGAGGTGTAGCGCAGTTCAATGTACACACATAACAAATTAGTAATTGGCACTTCCGCTCCCAAACCAACATAGACCCCTGGATTGTGTAATCCGGTGGTAGTTATTTCCAAGGAATGATGCAATTCAAAAAATGGTGTGCTTCCTGCAAAAAATGTTTCACTGCCTTCCAAATTATGCTTTAATACATTGTAAAGTGGAACGACAATTCCTAATGTTGAGTTGAGTTGTACCTTTTTAATCGGCAGCCAAAATCTGCAGCCTGCATTGCCAGATAGGTAAATACCCCTGATTGTCTCTTCCAGTACAAAAGGAAATTGATTTATTACAGGGTAATTAAACTTGTACTTATAGCCATACATGAAGTCTGGCGAAATTTCAACCGAAACATACTTGCAAAACCTGTATCCAAATGAAGCACTGGCTCCAATACCCGCACCATATGTGCCTTTAATAATCTCTTCGATTTCCTCATTCTGGTTGCGCGTATAATTGGTGCCGATTGTTTCATCCCCGAAGGGAATGCCGGCATCAAAGGTGATATTGAAATAAAACCTTCGTTTCTTGTCTTGTGCTTCATTATCCTGTGCCAGCAATTGAAAATTCAACAGCACCAGCAGACTCACTGTTGTTACAGAGCGGATTCCTGTTTTTCTCATAAAGTTGCTGTGTCGTTTCCCGAAATTACTCTCCAGGCCGGATTATTCCGACTCGTAGCAATTTACTGCAGGATTCTTCTTCTCGCAGGTATAATCAATGAATGGATTATCCATCCGTTCCTTTACCCAATCATCAACTTTTTCCGTTTCGTCACAATAAGTGTCGGTTGTCGTGATGCCGCCCGTGGTGAAACTGCAATCAGCACATTGATACGCTTTCTCCAACACAGATTTGTGGGCTTCTGAGCTTTCATCACAGGTCACTGATGGCTCCTCATAGATCATAGCATCATTAACAGTATCATAAACATGGCATTTAAAGCAAGTCTCACAAGATGAAAAAGTTATAAGGGCAATTCCCAAGGTGAAATAAATGAGCTTGTTTTTCATTGGAGTCGTTTTAGAAACTAAAAGTAAAAAAAGACTTTCAGGTATTCCGGGTTTTTACCAGTCTTTTCCCGGTATTTTATAATTGCTCTATCCACTTTCTCAACTCTTTTCTAATGTCTTTTCGTTGTAACCCAAGGGCGATATTGGTTTTAATGAAGTCGAGTCGATTGCCAACGTCATATCGGGTGCCATCAAACAGAAGCCCGCAAACTTTGTTACTTTGTAATTGTATCCTGATAGCATCCGTAAGCTGAATTTCATTGTTGACTCCAGGCTTCACTTTTTTGAGCGAGTCAAAAATATCTGGCGTAAGAACGTATCTGCCCGCCATCACCATATTTGACGGTGATTTTCCTTTGGGTTTTTCAATGAGCTTCTTTGCCTCATAAACTCTGCCTTTCATTTTCTCACCGACAAAAACCCCGTAGCGATGAGCCAATGCTGGATGCACTTTTTCGAGCGCAATCACCGGGTATTGATACTTCGCGTAAACTTCGATTAGCTGATGGGTAAGCGGCTTCCGTTGCGCAGCCGTAATGGTATCACCCAGTAAAACTGCAAAGGGCTCAGTGCCGACAAAACTTGCAGCGCGCAGCACTGCATCCCCTAATCC
>CAYOYI010000286.1:0-5636 GCA_964408105.1 uncultured Chitinophagaceae bacterium
GAACAAAATTTAATCACGCGTGGTCATGGTGAGCGGAGTCGAACCATTTTGGGCTGGCAATCGCACCACTCTTCGACTCCGCTCAGGGTGACTATCGCTCAACATAACTCACTCAGATTTTTTCGCCCTGAAATAAATCAGCGCACCGATGGTCATCAATCCCCCGACTATGGCAAGGGCATAGTTTGAATAAATAAAAAAGTTCAGCCAGCTCAGATCGGCTTGTCCGTAGTTCTTATACAGCAGGGTGGATACGCTTCCTAAGTATCCGAATGAATCGGCAACATAAATGAGAAAGCCCGCATTGCTCACATGTTTGAATGCCGCAATCAAACGTTCAAAAAGTATCGCATTGAAAGGGATGTAAGCCATGTACGCCCCGAATCCCGTGAGCATGATCCAGTAAAGAGGATCGAGAATGCCAGCCTGGTAAGCAAGCGTGCTCAGCCCGCCAAGAGCAATGCCAAAGAAAATAATAATGTGATTTACCAGAAGCGCCCTGCGGTTGTCCCTGATGAACATGATCAGCGCAAGCAACCCGAGCACACCGAGGGTTACGGGCACTTCTGTCTTAGTGAATATCTCCGGCTGCTCACCGTAACCAAGCGCGATCAGCAACTCATTCATGAAATTGTCACGCAGGTCGCGGAAGGCCGTCAGCAGGGTATAGGTGATGATTAAGAGGATCAGCCCAATGGAAAATTTTCCGAAAAAATCCCACCGCTGTTTCCTGTTCATCGGCTCGCGTTTGGTTCTCATCCTCACATCTTCTTCCGAGGGGTGCGGAAGTTGCGCCAGCATCCCGACAAAGAACAACAACGGAACGATGAACACCGCTCCGGTCACAAAAGGCATCCATTGTTCCGGAACACCGTAATCGAGCATCAGGGTCTTGCCCACCGTTTTCACAAACCCCGAAGCGAAAATGAAGCTTGCGCACAGCCCCGCGCCCATGAATTCCGTGAACCGCCTGCCTTCCAGGAAGCTGAATACCAATCCCCAAACCATCCCCAGCGGCAGCCCGTTGATAAAGATGAAAAGCAGCCTCATTTTCGGTGGCGCCATTCCGAAAAATAAAAGCGCCACTTCCGCGATGCCTATCAGGGCGATGATGGCTATTGCCCGCTGCTGCCGCCCCATTTCAGAGATCACTTTTATGCCCGCAAATTTTGACAGCGTGTAACCTATCACCTGCGCGATCACCAATGCCGATTTGTAATCAAGCCCTAGCAGGGCCTCCTCGCCCGCGAATCCTGCCGCTGTGAAAGGCTTGCGGAAAGCATACATGCACGAATAGGTGCAGAATGATGCGATGATCGCATACACCGAGAAGGTGAAGCCATTGGTTTGCCCCAGCCAATTCTGAATCTTGTTGCCTTTCACCTTGCCTTAAAAGCCGTGAAGGTAATTTGTTTTCACTTCTTTCTTCAATAATGATTGTTGCCTTTCGGTTAAGCCCTCTCCTGCAGGCACAACCTTTTTCTCACTCCCCCGTAAAAACGAAAACTGGTTTAATCAAACAACCTCCCCATGAAAACTACCATGACCCCCGCCCGGTTCAACCGGCTTATGACTGACGCCAAAGCGAATTTCCTGTGGGACAATGGCGTGTTCGTTGGTGAAAGAGTGAGCTACAACAAATACCTCATTAAGATTTACAGCCTCCTTGACTTCTACGTTGAGGTCTATTATGGCATCGAGGATAATAAAATTGAAGACATCTACGCCATCGAAACCGAAGACGACTGGGAAGGTTTCCTGAAGACCATTGATCTCAGGGAGTTGTTTTAATCCCGAATTCCTTCTTCCTTTTTAGGAGAGGCACAAAGACGTGGCTTTTTTGGCGCGTACCCGCCTCGTTCATTCTGTAATTCGCATTGGTAGCGTTGCTCGTCACCAGTTCAGTACTCATTTTGTCTTTTATATTCCACGTCCGAGCTAACCAAAAGCATTTCCCTGAACATTGTTATTTTAGGCGAACGCTAAAAGCAACGATATGTCAAACAAATCCGAAGCAAATATTCTCGCGGATGCCTTTGAAAGCGTGCGTACGCTCACGAAGTGGTACATCTCTAAAATGAAGGAGGTGGATATGTACAAAGAATTTGAGGTAGAAGGAAAGAAACTCAATTCCGCATACTGGCTTGTGGCGCATCTCATTTGGGCTGAAAACTTTCTGCTGCTGGAATGCCTCGGGAGCAACGGGGCGGATATTCCGTGGCTGGGGCAGTTCAGCATCAAATCGAAAATGCCAGAGAGCAGGGCAGGGCTGCCGGAGATAAAGGAGATGCTGGATGCTTGGAAGACAGTGCACGCGAAAGCGATGGAGCACGTAAGATCATTGCCCGATGAGCTCCTCGATACCGAAAACCCGCTCGGCATCGGCTTTGGCGATGACAAAACCCACAGAATGATGATACAGCACGCTATACGTCATGAAGCATTGCACACGGGGCATCTGTCGTGGATTTGCAAGCTGTATGGAATAAAAACGGTTTAGTGCGGACTAACGCACGCAGGAAAGCTGCCTGATGAAGAAATCCTTTTTGGAGATCTCGTAATCCTCATAACCCTTGCCCCAGAAAAGCCTTGCAGCCACCACGGGGCTGTTTTGCAGCAAGCTCTGGCTGAATTCATCCACCTCGAAGTAGGTGAGATATGTAGTGCGGTCAAAAGAATTATTGATGCTTCCGCTCTCAGATTGTCCGCAGCGCAGGGTGATGACCTGGCCGCTTTCAGTTTTCAGCATCAGTTCATTGTTTTTATAGATCGAACCGTAGGTGCTCAGCGCATTATTGGAGAGGATAGTGATCTTGAGGAACATTACAATAGACTTGTTATAGTTGGAGAGATAGCCGTCAATGGTGATGTAGCTATTGTCAGGGAATAATGATTTCATCTCGGGAGGCGTGTACCCGATGAATTTTTCACGCTTCATCACTCGGATGACAGAGCCTTCTTTTTCGTCAACTGAATTTTTTGCAAAAGCGCAGTTCTGAATTTCAGGTGAAGCTTCTGCTGATTTGTTTTCAATGGCTTTGCTTTCGCTGCGCTTGTCAGGTGCGCCTGTGATTTCCCGCTTTTCCATTTTAGCGGATTTTACCTGCGCACTGGCTGTGCCGGATGTGAAAATATAGAAGAGCACCAGGAAAAGGATGCTCCTCAGGAATACCTTCAAGATAATGCTGATGTTGATACCGAATACCATTTGGTGAATCATCCTAATTTTGAGCTTGAACCCAAAACACTAATTCAAATGTCTTTTACGAGTTTACCCAGATTTTGTTTGGCAATAGCCGCGATTCTTGTTTTTGGCGGGCCTTCCTGTTCTACCAACCCTTCAAAACATTTAGCGAATAGCTGGAAGCTTCAGAAATTCGAGCCGGGCGTTGATTTTTCAATGTCGCCCGAGCACATGAAGGTTTTTAAGGAATTCGAGCAAAAAGCTAAAATGGAATTCAGGAGCGATGGCACTTATTATTTTGACCTGGTGAGTTCCGTGCAGGAGGGCAGGTGGGAGCTTGATAAAAAGGCAATGATGATCACCACCACGTCAAAAGATGGAGTAGTGACCAAATCAAAAGTGAAGGAGCTAAAGGCTGATAAATTGGTATTGGAGCAGCAAAGCGAGGGTTATACGAACCTGCTGGTCCTCGTTCCTAAAACGGAATGATGGTGGCTCACCCCGCCCTCTCCAAAGGAGAGGGAGTCCGGAATGTATGTTGTGATAATCAGAATGACGGTTTAATAAACGAGCTTTTGTAAAAGTATTCCGCCAGCAGTTTTGCATTTCATGATGTAAACTCCGCGAGCAAGCGAACCCGGAAGAGGATGGTAAGCATTCGATTGTACATCATTCTGCTCAATTAGCCTTCCGTTCAAATTGTAAATTTCAATAGTAAGGTTTTGAGAGGTGCCGGTTTGAACCATGAATTCAGTTTGTTGTCCTGAGTTCCTGATCAGAATTTTTTCATTCGAGATGCTGGAAGAAATAATTCCTGTTGAAGCAGTATCCGGTATTGCGGTTACTGACAGTTCTCCCGGCCCGAAAACACATCCTGTTGATGCGGTTTCTGTGACCGTTATTGTTCCATTTGAATTTCCCCAATTAACGGTCAGCGAGTTTGTTCCTTGTCCGCTGACAATCGTGACATCCTGCGGCACCTGCCAGTTATAAGTTGAGCCGCTATTGTCAGGAACTGTGAAAACTATTCCCTGCTGATTCGCATTGACTGAATCTGCACCCGCAATTGTTATTGGGGGCTGCAGTATTCCGAAAAAATCTGCCGCCCAGAAGGATGAATAAAAATCAACGTCAATCGAGTTGGAGCCGGCAGTTCCGCCCTGCTTGAAGCAATTTCCCGGATCAACTGCAATGCCGTGAGCCATGTTGTCAATTGTGTAACGGACAACTACAGGTTCTCCATTTGAATTATGAAACTCCTCATACAAAACGCGTGAGTTCCCTTCAAAAGCGGCATCGGTGTTGTTGGCATTTTGATTCGTGCCGTGAAGATTGGTGAATTGCTTGACAAGTTCTTTGGCATTATTGTAATTGATAATAATGTCGGAAGTTCCGTGAAAAATTGCCAGCCGGGGATAAGCGCCAGTGAAATTTGGATACTGATTCCTTACAAGGTCTCCCCATTCCTGCGGGGATTTGCTTATGGTGCCGAGGGCAATCAGAGTCACTTCGAGAGAGCTTTCCGCACCTCTGTATGGAGTCCCCGCCATTTCAGCCCCTGCTGCAAAAACATCGGGATAAACGCTGAGCATATTAACAGTCATTGATCCACCGGCTGACAGACCGGTCACAAAAACTTTGTCATCATCAATGCTGTAGTAGGATTTCATATAATCTACCACTTGCTTAATGGAAAGCGCCTCGCCTTGTCCGCGACTATTATCTCCGGATTCCCAATAATTGAAACAGGAGGTTGAGTTGTTAGCTGATTTCTGCTCTGCATAGGCAACGTAGAACTTATGTCTGTCCGCAAGTGTGTTCCATCCGGTTTGGTTGGAAAAGTTCGGAGCGTTTTGCGTGCAGCCATGAATGACAACAACCAGAGGCGCATCAGAAGGCATATTTGCAGGGATATATTTATAGGCATTTATATTGCCGGGGTTGCTGCCAAAGTTTGAAATGCTTTGTCCCTGGGCAAGTGCAGACAATTGAAACAACGTTGCTAATGCAATTAATGAAAAGACATGCAAGGGTTTCATTTTTTAAAATTGAGTTACTCAAATATAATGAATGGATTGGTGTTGATCTAAGCGGGAGATGACAGAAGCGCTATTTAGTTGATTCAATTTTCTTCTTTTGAAACTTTTTTGAGTTTTGCGTGTTAAACAAGTATTCTTAACCAAACCAGATCATCATGAAAACTTTAAACGTACTTTTTATTTCATTAGCCATGTTATTTGCTGCGTGCAACAGCGGTTCGCAGCCGGAGAACAAAGTTGAAGCCACAGCGCCTGAAACAACTACAGCGACACCCGCTGAACAAACCCCTGCCGCAACGACCTATGCTGTTCAAACAGACCGCAGCACTATTCAGTGGAAGGGGGCGAATAAGTTTACCCCCAAGAGCCACGTGGGCACGGTGAGCCTTGCTAAAGGCTCCTTTTCTATAGAT
>CAYOYI010000287.1:0-5410 GCA_964408105.1 uncultured Chitinophagaceae bacterium
TTTCGTTCATGTCGCGTGTAGTCTGATCGGTCTCAGGAACGGTAACGGTCACAACTCTTTTCGCAGGAACCACATCATATGCAGTTTTCTTTGTTTCTTCCTGAGTTTGGGTTGTTTGAGAAAATCCTGTAAAGGAAACGAGTAAAGCAGAAAACAGAATGGGAATGACTTTCATAGAAATGCTTTAGGATAAGCGGGCGATTACGGTTTTATTTCCTTTCACCTTTTCTCTGAGCGAGACTTCAAGCTTAGTGCCTATCGGCAGAAAGAGATCAACACGTGATCCAAATTTTATAAAACCAAGTTGCTTGCCTTGTTCAATCTCATCACCTTCTTCGCAGTAGTTCACGATTCTGCGTGCCAGCGCACCTGCGATCTGACGTACCAGGATTTCAAAGCCATCATCCTCGATCACAACAGAATTGCGCTCATTCTTCTCAGAGGATTTCGGGTGCCACGCAACCAGATATTTACCCGGATGGTATTTGGTGTACTTCACTTCACCACTGATTGGCGTCCAGTTGATATGCACATTAGTTGGCGACATGAAAATGGAAACCTGCAACCTCTTGTCCTTGAAGTATTCGGGCTCATAAACCTCTTCAATGGCAACAATTTTTCCATCAGCTGGAGCTATCACAATCGTGTCATCGGCAACCAAAAATCTTTTAGGATAACGGAAGAAGTAAGCTGTAAAAAGAAAAAGAAATAATGAAGCCGAAGTAAATAAAAGCAACACATCAGCATTGTCAGTTACATGCCTGATAGTAAGGTTGATGATGAGCAGCGTAAAAAACAATCCGCTCAAAATCTTATAACCTTCTTTGTGAATTGACGTCATGTGTTTTTATACGATTTATGTCTTAGTAAAGATAAGCCAAAATAGCCGTTACCCGTATGCCTGTCTTATTTTGGGCTTCAATTTAAGATATTGTTTCTAGCTGGCATTTTCAAGAACATTTTATCAAAATAATCTGGTCAGAATGATAAATGCGGCAGCAAAAGGGATAGCGAAAATGAACGCATCAAACCGGTCAAGGAAGCCTCCGTGACCGGGAAAAAAGCTTCCGGTATCCTTGATGCTGACACTTCTTTTAAACATAGAAACGATCAAATCGCCTAAGGTGGCGAAAATCCATATTACTAATGAAAGTCCTAACCAATGTTGCAGGTTAAAGATTCCAAAAAGCAGGTATTCCAGATAGGCGACAACCAGGCAGCCGAAGGCGCCACCGAAGAAACCTTCAATTGTTTTTTTAGGCGAAATCCTTTCTAAAATCTTGTGTTTACCCAAAAGCGAACCGAAAACATAGGCGGCAGCATCGTTTACCCAAACAAGGAAAAGAATACCAAGAACAAGCCTTGGTTCGTATGATTTATTGTTTACCGCCACGTAGTTGAGAATGGTGAAGGGTATTGATACGTACAGCACCCCGGTAATGTTTTGGGCGATATTGGCGAGCGGGCGGGAAGACTCGGAGAATATTTCCAATGCAAAAAATGAAAACAACAAACAGATCGGTACAGCATAGATGGCGCTGCCGGCCATATTCATCAAAACCAGCCAGGAACACACATAGGCGGAAAGCCCGGTGAGTATGCCCAATGGCATGTAAAACTTGCTCATCCTGTTCGCCTCGTAGGTGTAACTGATGATCTTGAAATATTCATACAGGCAGAACAGTATGATAATTGCCATCAGCAAGCCGTAGGAATAAACATTCCACCAGATGCCAGCCACCATTACCGCCACGAAAAACAATGCCGTTTGTGCGCGAATAAAAAAATTACGCATCGAAGGTGTTTTTTATAAGGTTCACAGCTTTCAAAACATCATCCCGTTTTACATAAACTTCAGCGTCTCCGATGATCACCGAAGAATCTTTTTTGTTGATGATTACGGATTTAATGCCTTCATTTTCCAGCAAATCTTTTACCAGTTCCGCCTTATACACTTCAGTCGCTGTGTAAACGATGACCCAATCTTTTTCCATGATTTAATTAGCTGTCTGGCGTGCCGCCCGGTCAAATAAATAAACCACACCAATCAGCAATAAAGTAGAGATCATTGTCACCAATGGCGGAAAGGCAGTCATTTGATTTATATCATAAGAAATGCGTCCCAACTGATAAAGATAAAGCAACAAAAGCTGTAATCCGTTAAATATGAAATGCCCCAGAATGACCAGCCACAAATTCCGGCTCCAGTAAAACATGTATCCAAGCAAAATACCCATGATGAACCGGGGGAAAAATCCGTAAAATTCAAAATGGATAAGGCTGAAAAATGAACCGGTGAGCAGTACGGCAACGTGGATGTTTTGCAGGCTTTTTTCAAGCAATTGCTGCAACACTCCCCTGAACAAAAGCTCTTCAACTACAGCAGGTATGACTGCTATCATTAAAAAATTAACTGCAAAATCTCCCACGCCCCTCATGGCAAGCAATGCCTCAAGTAGCTTTTCCTGACTTAGCTGCAGATCGCGGAAATAGTTTTCAAGCGATGAGGGCAACTCCATTTTTTGGTTTAACTCAAGCGCCCAGGCAATGAGCGGAGCGGCAAGTATTATAATACCAATTGTCAGGATTGAAAGGCCAGCGGAAGGAGCCTGCTTGAGCTTCAGGAACGCCCAATCTCGTGGCTTGCTTAAAAAAATAAATATCACTGGCGGAACACCAAACATTCCGATGGATAAAACCATTTGCAGAATTTTAACCAGGGCTAAATTCTCTTCCGCAATGAGCGTAGCAGAGCTCATGGATGTGTATGCTTCCTTTCCAAGCGTCAGCAATATCAACCCGGCCGACAACAAATTGAAAAGAAGGAAACAGCCCATCCAGATCAGGAAAAATGTTCCCAGCCGCTCAAATGCCGATTGACGTTGTTCGTAGGGTTCCATTATAAATGGGGCACAAATCTCTTTAATTACTTGGGAAATTTCAGCAGAATTTGAAGCTCAGCCTTTTTTCAAAGTAAAGCCAAAGGTGGAGCCAACCTGTGGAGTGCTCCTCACATTAATGGTTTGGCCGTGAGCTTCGATGATATGTTTGACGATTGAAAGGCCCAATCCAGTGCCCCCTAATTCCCTTGATCGGCTTTTGTCAACCCGGTAGAATCTCTCAAAAAGGCGGGGTAAGTGATCTTCAGGGATTCCGATGCCGTTGTCTGAAACTTCGACTAAAATATTCTCGTCCATGTCATATACCCCGATCGTTGTCTTGCCGTTTTCTTTGCCGTACCTGATGGAATTGGCGATGAGGTTGTTCAGCACTTGCCTGATTCGTTCCCGGTCACCTCTTACGAAACTTGTTTGATCCGTACCTTCCTTCAGGCCGAGATAGATTGACTTTGTACTTGCTTTCATCTGCATATCGTCCATCACTTCTTTGATGAGCTTGATCACGTCAAAGCGAACCGAGTCGAGTATTAGCGTATTGGTTTCAATTTGAGAGATGACTTCAAGATCACCTACAATATTGCTCAGACGTTCTAAATTATCTGAAGCCTTTATCAAGTAATTTTTGTTTACCTGGGCATCATCGAAAGCCCCATCCAGCAAAGTATGCAGATAGCCTTGAATAGTGAAAATCGGAGTCTTCAATTCATGTGAAACATTGCCAAGAAACTCCTTTCTGAAATTCGCCATCTGCTTGAGCATCTCGATTTCCTTGGTCTGCTTGCTCGTCCAGTCAACCACTTCCTGCTCCACCTCACCAAGGATATCCTTGTTCATCAGGTCGCGCCCCGCACTTGCGACATTTGGGTTTTTAGGGGCTTTTTGGTGGTAAATGCTTTTATAGATCAGTTTTATCTTCCGGTGGATGAACTTTTCAAGCGTGTAATAGAATAATGTAAAACTGAAAATGAAAGTTGCAGCCGGAATGATCAGCACTACCGACCAATGATACCATTCGGGGCGAAGCACGTGCAGCAACGATAAGAAAAGCAGAAGGATCAACGCAACGCTGGCAGACGCCAGGAAAACGATTTGACTTGGAGAAGGGTTTTTCACTTGACCTTTTTTTGAATGATGAATGCGGCTTGCTGCATTAAAAATTCAGCATTCAGAATTCAAAATTTCATTCAGAGGTCAAACTTATAACCTATGCCCTTTAGTGTTTTAAAATAATCTTCACCGAGTTTTTCCCGGAGTTTTCTAATATGGACATCTATAGTGCGGTCGCCAACGATAACGTCATTGCCCCAAACGCTGTTAAGAATCTCCTTTCTGGTGAAAACCTTTCCGGGCTTGGAGGCCAGCAGGGCAAGCAATTCAAATTCTTTTTTTGGCAGCACAAGTTCTTTGCTTTTGCTTTTAACCACGTATCGCTCACTGTCAATCTCAATATCTCCTACTGTAATTGCTTTTTTCTCGGCCTCTCCCGAAAATCTTCTTAGAAGAGCCTTAATGCGGCTCATCAAAACCCTGGGTTTGATTGGTTTGGTGATATAGTCATCAGCGCCAACATCAAATCCTGCAACTTGTGAATAATCTTCGCTCCGTGCGGTTAAAAAGGCTATAATAGTGTTCTTAAAATCGTTATTTGCCCGCAGCTCACGACATGCCTCTATGCCGTCCATAACGGGCATCATGATATCGAGCAGGATAAGATGAGGGCGAAATTCCTTTGCTTTTTGCACGGCAACCTTACCATTTTCCGCCACTTCAATTTCATAGCCTTCTTTCTTAAGGTTGTACTGAATGAAATCCAGGATATCCATTTCATCATCCACCACTAAGATCCTGTAAGGCTGACTCATGGTAATTTTTTGTCAAAGTTAATATCCAAAAACCGGGGACTTCCATGTGAAAATACTCTTTGAACAAGCCTTAACAGTTTCTTAATACTCCTTTCATTAGCCGGTAATACTGTGTCGGTTGCTTTGCACTCAACAAAATTTTAATAAACACGACTAAAACCAACATTTATGAACTACCGCAATTTTTTCAAAGTGCTTTTTGTAACCCTGCTCACTGCAGGATTTCTGTTCTCGTGCGAGGAAGATGATCCAACCCCAACCGGATGCGATCCGAATGTGTTGTGCGGCACCATAACATCAAACATGGTTCTTGAGAAGGGCATCTATGAGCTTGAGGGAAAAGTCATTGTTGAAAGTGGCACCACGCTCACGATCAAGCCGGGAACAATTATCAAGGGAAGAGAAGGCGTAGGCACTGCTTCATCCGCTCTTATTATTACCCGCGGTGCAAAAATCATGGCGGAGGGAACTGCCAGCGAACCGATCATCTTCACGTCCGTGCTCGACAATATCCAACTTGGAGAAAAAGTTGGGACCAGCTTGGGGGAAGACGACCGTCAGAAATGGGGTGGCTTGTTAATCCTGGGTTATGCTCCGGTCTCGGCTAAAGATGGAGATACGGAAGCCCAGATTGAAGGGATTCCGGCA
>CAYOYI010000287.1:5420-5634 GCA_964408105.1 uncultured Chitinophagaceae bacterium
AATCTTACGGTACTTATGGCGGAAGCAATGCAAGCGACAATTCCGGTATTTTAAGGTATGTTTCTGTTCGTCATGGTGGTACCAAGATCGGAGAAGCAAATGAGATCAACGGTATCACTTTCGGTGGCGTTGGCAGCGGAACCGTTGTGGAATATGTTGAAGTTGTTGCCAATCTCGATGATGGCCTTGAATTCTTTGGCGGCACGGTGAATGT
>CAYOYI010000288.1:0-5609 GCA_964408105.1 uncultured Chitinophagaceae bacterium
CCCGTTATTTTTCCATTGGGATCAAATTCCACAACACCGAAATCACGCGGGTCATCAACTTTCCTAACACCGAGTGAAGACTTGGCTGACTTTAACACCTCGGAGAGATCGGTCTTAACGATGGTATCTCCGAGAACGATCAAAACTTCTTCATCGGCATCCACAAATTCTTTTGCCGTCCAAATGGCATGGCCAACACCCAATCTGTCCGATTGTATGGCGTAGTCAGCCTGAATTTGAGGATACTTTGTTCCGACATGATCTTTGATCTTTTCTCCGAGATAGCCCACCACGAAAACGAATTCATTCAAACCCAGTTCAAGCAGTTGATCAATGATGAAATCAAGAATGCGTTTTCCGGCTACCGGGATAAGTGCCTTAGGTTGAGTGTAAGTGAGGGGACGAAGCTTCGTTCCTGCGCCCGCAACAGGGATGATTACTTTCATGATTGCCGGAACGAAGTTATAAAAAGATACAAGTAATAATGCGCAGGGGAGAAAGTGCGGCAATTCTTAATATCTCAATCGGGATTCTTGATTCTTACCACTTACTTTTGTGGCAAAATCAAAAAACGAAATGCAAAGAGACTCCAGGATATTCGAGATCATTGAGAAAGAAAAAGACCGCCAGGTAACTGGAATCGAATTAATTGCCTCCGAAAATTTTGTCAGTCCGCAAGTAATGGAAGCGATGGGCACAGTGCTGACGAATAAGTATGCGGAAGGCTATCCCGGCAGGAGATACTATGGCGGATGCGAGTTTGTAGATGAGTCAGAGCAGTTGGCGATTGACAGAATAAAGCAATTATTCAATGCCGAATATGCCAACGTGCAGCCCCACTCGGGTGCACAGGCAAATGCAGCGGTGATGCTGGCTATTTTAAAACCTGGAGATAAAATCCTTGGATTTAATCTTTCCCATGGCGGGCACTTAACTCACGGCTCACCGGTTAACTTTTCAGGGAAGTTTTATGTGCCTGCTTTTTACGGAGTGGATGAGGATAGCGGTTTAGTGAATATGGACAAGGTTGCTGAAATCGCTGCGAAGGAAAAACCCAAGTTGATCATTTGCGGAGCATCGGCATATTCAAGGGAATGGAACTATAAAAGATTTCGCGAGATCGCAGACAGTGTTGGAGCGCTGCTGATGGCAGATATGGCGCATCCGGCAGGGCTTATTGCATGCGGTTTGCTGAAAAATCCGCTGGAGTATTGTCACGTGGTGACCTCCACAACACATAAGACACTCAGGGGGCCACGGGGAGGAATTATTTTGATTGGGAAGGATTATGAAAATCCTTTGGGGATTAAAACTCAGAAGGGCGAGATCAGAATGATGTCGTCAATCATTGATTCGGCAGTGTTTCCCGGCACGCAGGGCGGCCCGCTCGAACATGTGATTGCGGCAAAGGCCGTTGCTTTTTTTGAGGCATTGTCACCTGAGTACAAAACATACATTTTGCAGGTGAAGAAGAATGCTGACGTGATGGCCAATGCTTTCGTTGAAAAAGGATACAAGGTAATTTCCGGGGGCACGGATAATCACCTGATGTTGATTGACCTGAGGTCAAAGGATGTCACGGGCAAGAAGGCTGAAGCGGCACTTGGAGCAGCGGGAATAACCGTGAATAAAAATATGGTGCCGTTTGATGACAAGTCTCCGATGGTAACATCGGGAATGCGCATCGGCACCTCAGCAATTACAACGAGAGGTATGAAGGAGAAAGATATGTTGCAAATCGTAGCATGGATTGATTCGGTGGTAAGTGATGCGGAAAATGAAAAAGTTCAAGCCACTGTTCATGCGGAAGTAAAGAAATTTGCGAGTGGGTTTCCGTTGTTTGCATGAGCCTCACCCCGCCCCTCTCCTATGGGAGAGGGAGTCCGGAGTGGTTTTTTAACGTCAACGCAAATGGTGTGGTAACTTTTGCGAATGCACCACTAAAAGATTAGAATGGATCTTCCGCTGATAATCATTTTTCTTGGAGTGCTGATCGTTGCAGCGCATGTGTTCAATGTCCTTTTTGATAAGATACGCATACCGAATGCTTTGCTGCTTACGATTGTCGGTATTCTGATCGGGCCTATTTTTCACATAGTGCGGTTGGAGCACTTTGGGAAGGTTGGTCCGGTGTTCACCAACATCACACTTATCATTATCATTTTCACGAGCGGTTTAAATCTGAAGCTAAAAGAGTTGGGAAGCGCTATCGGGCCATCGCTGATCTTCAGCCTTCTCAATTTCTTCACCACTGCCGGTATTATCACCGTCATAGCCTACATGAGCGGAGCATCGGATTGGGTGACAGCCTCATTCATCGGTGCGATATTAGGCGGAACGTCATCAGCGGTAGTTATCCCGATGATAAAGCAGGTAAAGGTCAATGCCAAGGCTGAGACAATGCTGTTGCTGGAGTCGGCTCTTACCGATGTGCTTTGTCTTGTATTAGGGCTGACTATGCTCAGCGCTCTTAAGGAAGGTGTTTTTTCTGCTGCAACCATGGGAACAGTGCTCTGGCAATCATTTACATTCGCGGCAATTCTTGGCTTGCTGGCAGCTTTTTTATGGGCAATTTTTTTAGGTAAGATCGGCAGGCTGGCAAATTCAACCATGCTGAATCTTGCCGTTGTGTTTGTGGTTTCGGGAGTTGCGGATAAGCTGGGGTGGAATGGCGGAATTGCCGCGCTCATCTTTGGTATTACCCTCGGCAACATTCATCTGCTTGGCAACACGTTTATGCGTAAGTTGATTTCTGCGGAAGAGTCCGAAAATGTTGAGAAAGGATTTCTGGATGAGATTGCATTTGTGCTGCAAACCTATTTCTTCGTTTTCCTGGGAGTATCCATACAATTTGGAAATGTGTGGGTGTATGTGCTGGCGGTAATCTCAGTTGTTTTGATTCTGGCGCTGCGCCCGATTGCCGTCAAGGCTTCCGTGTGGAGCAAGATGCCCATCAATGATCTTTCCATCATGTCTGTGATGATGCCTAAGGGACTTGTTCCGGCCATTCTTGCTTCCATTCCATTACAATTAGGATTATTGAACGGGGAATTTATCCGCGACTTTGCCTATTCAGTTGTGTTGGTGAGTTTGGTCGTTTGTTCTGTATTGGTGATTCTCATTTTCCGAAATCTTTATTTCCCTCAACCGTTGAAGTTTTTGTTCGGAAGAATTGTTGCTGAAGAATCTGGATCAACAGGAGAAGGTCAGCCTGCCTCACCTCAAGATCAAAACATCAATCCGGAAAATCCGCCATCAAGCTAAACTGCAAAGCTTTCACCGCATGCACAGGTGCGTGATGCGTTAGGGTTGTTGAAGAAGAATCCTTTTCCTTCCAACCCGTCTGAAAAATCAAGTGTTGTATTGAAGACGTAAAGAAAACTTTTGGGATCGGTAACCAATTTGACGCCCTTGTCTTCAAAAACCTGGTCATCCGGCTTCACTTCGGTATCAAAGTCCATTTTATAGGTGAACCCTGAACAGCCTCCGGTCAATACTGAAACACGAATAAAATGCTCAGGAGTTAACTCTCCTTTGCCTTTTATCTTTTCGATTTGCGCTTTCGCACTGTCGGATACGAATAACATTAACTGTGGTTTCTGTGATTGACTATGATTTACGTGATCGTAATAATTTAGAATTACAAACAGTAAATGATGATCTCGCACATTTAGTTCAAAGTTAGCGCATCTAAGCTTCTGTACGAACTTTCGCCCTGATCTCCTCGACCGCGATTTTTACTTTCTCAATGACATAATCAATTTCGTCTTCCGTAGTGGGTGCGCCAAGGCTGAATCGGATGGAGGAATATGCGGTAGTATCGTCAATACAGAGCGCTTTCAGCACATAAGATGGCTCAGGAACTGCTGAAGTGCAGGCGGAACCCGTGGAGACTGCCACATCGTTTATCAGCTTTTTCATCAACTGAGAACTTTCAACATTTGCGAACGAAACATTCAAGGTATTCGGTAGCCGATTTTCAATGCTCCCATTGATTTTTATTCCAGAAATATTTTTCTCAAATCCATCTTGAAGTTTGTCCCGCAATAAAACCATCCTATTACCGGACTCTACCAATTCCTGTAATGCTAATTCACATGCCTTGCCTAAGCCTACAATACCGGGTACATTTAATGTGCCGGAGCGAAAATTCCTTTCATGGCCACCACCATCTATTTGCGCAACAAGAGAAACGCGAGGATTCCTTCTCCTAACATACAACGCTCCAACTCCTTTTGGTCCGTAAATCTTATGAGCGCTTAAGGTGAGCAAATCAACACCATCCTGATTTACATCCACAGGAATTTTCCCAACAGCCTGAGTCGAATCACTCATGAAGATCAAATTGTTTTCATGTGCGATCTCAGCTATTTCTTTTACAGGCTGTATCACTCCGATTTCATTATTGGCATACATAACCGAAATCAGTACAGTTCTTTCTGTGATGGAATTCTTTAGCAACTTCAGGTCTATCAATCCATCCGAGCTGACCGGAAGCGAGGTGACTTCCGCTCCCGTTTTCTCTAATTTTTTGCAGCAATCTAAAACGGCTTTATGTTCTGTGGTTACGGTGATGATGTGATTCCCTTTTGAACGGTAGGCCTCAAAGGCTCCTTTCAATGCCAGGTTGATTGCTTCAGTTGCTCCCGAGGTGAATACTATTTCCGAGGGTTCCGCGTGAATCAGTTCTGCAACCTGCCTTCGCGCATTTTCTACCGCTTCTTCTGCCACCCAGCCATATTTGTGCGTTTTGCTGGAAGCATTGCCGAATTTCTCCGTGAAGTACGGCAGCATAGTTTCCAGCACTCTCGGAGCAACGGGAGTAGTGGAATTATAATCAAGATAGACCGGGCGTTTCGGAGAAGTCAATATTTGCTACTTTTATTCAATCCGAAATTAGTTAAATCACAAAGCATGTTAAAGGTTGAACACATTGGAATAGCGGTGAAAAACCTGGAGGCTTCCAATGATCTTTTTGAGAAATTGTTTGGCTCCTCACCTTACAAGACCGAGACCGTGGAATCTGAAGGTGTAAAGACCTCCTTCTTTAAATCGGGCGATACAAAAATTGAATTATTGGAAGCAACCGATGAAAAAAGCGTGATCAAAAAATTCATTGAAAAAAGAGGAGAAGGAATTCACCATATCGCCTTTGAGGTTGCAGATATTCATGCCGAGAAAAAGAGGCTTGAATCGTCAGGGTTTGTTGTTCTGAACGAACCTAAAGCCGGGGCAGATAATAAGTTGGTGTGCTTCTTACATCCTAAAAGCACTAATGGAGTGCTGATTGAAATTTGTCAGGAAATTAAAAGGTAGAATTTTCGCCACAAAGGCGCAAAGACACAAAGAAATTGGCGCCTTCGTGTCTAAGCAGCAGAAAGCTTTTTATTGAGGATTTTCCTTCAACCGTTTTTTCTCGTCTATCGTAGCCGGTTGCTTTTGTTCAGCATTTTCTGATTTCATCCTCTCTTCCATTGCGCACGTAGAAATATATGCTATATTTTGTGCATATACTGTGGGTTCTTTCTCTCCGATGTCACTGAGCTCAACTTCTGAATTATTTGGATTATAGTTATCTCGATGTGTTATTGATACTATTCTAGGGGCCG
>CAYOYI010000289.1:0-5589 GCA_964408105.1 uncultured Chitinophagaceae bacterium
CCCTTCCGGTATTCATAAATCCCCACCCAAACGAATAATCCGGCCCGTCCCAGTTGCCCGCCTCATCAGCAGTATGGATAACCACACCTTTGAGCGTGGCAGCAAGCATAAAGCTGCCATGAACATTTTTATACTGCTCTTGCAGCAGGATACAGGACCCGGCTATGTTGGGGCTGGACATTGATGTGCCGCTGAACGAAGAATACTGATTATCACCGGAAGCTATTGATGATAACAGCCCGACTCCGTTTCCCGAAATATCCGGTTTTATCCTTCCGTCATCGGTAGGCCCCCATCCGCTGAATGAACTCATGATAACGTCTCCCGGAGCATTATAGCCTGACGGAATATCCCCGACAGCGGCAACAGTCAATATATTTTTAGCATTTGATTTTGAGGGCAGACAATCATAACCTGTTCCTCCGTTGCCATCCTGCGGGTGAATGTCGGTGAAACTTCCAGAGCCAAAGTGGGTATGTGTTGTGCCAGGTGCAGGCGGGGCATCATCACGGTCGTTGCCTGCTGACTTTACAATGAGATAATAAGGTGCGTTGTAGGCGATATTGTCCCAGATATTTGTTTCCGTGTCATACCATCCGAAGAAATAAGATTCATCCTGATTTATTGTTGGGTTCCCATACCAATGCCAGTTGCCGTCACTGAACCATCCGGCAATTATACCATAAGAATGATTTGAAACGAGCAAGCCGTTTGCCCCAGCAAGCGCCATTTCACCATTGTCAGAGTTCCAGTCATAAGACCTGACGGATGCTTGCGGAGCCATACCCTTGGCTTGGGAAACGGGAGTACCGTCACCGATAATAGTACCTGCAACGTGTGTGGAGTGACTGTCAAAAAATGGAGCGCCATCCATAAGCGAAACCCTTCCCTGAAGCTGCTCATGCGTGTAACGCACCGCTCCCGCATCCCACACACCCACAAACATTCCGTTACCATTGAGCGAATAGCCTAAACTGCCCCCCGAATGAACCGAACTGGTGTTTGTTGTTATCGCAGCGATTGCGTTATCGGCAAGGTAATAAACGGGGTTTCCGTCTTTATCGAGGCGAACCAATTCGGCAACTTTTCCATTGCCCAACTCGATTCTTTCTTTCCAACCCTTTTCGAGGGCCTTTTTAACAGCCAGTTCTTTTTCAATCGCACTTTTTCTATTTAAAGAATCCGCAAGTTGCAGCAGCGCTTTGGTATTTGTTTTTTGAATGACTTTTTCAGCCGCTCTGTCCAATTGCCCGAAAGCAGCTTGGGTAAGAAGCAGGAAAGAAAGGCAAAGGAGGCTGAATTTGGGCATCTGGCAATACGGTTATCGGAGACGAGGACTACATCCCGAAAATGATGGTAACAAGATAGGTAAATTAGCGCAGAAAGCTGTTAATTACAACTTCATATTTAGCCTGTAAATTAGGCCTGCCTTGTGTTGCAGAATGAGTTAAAGGTGCGAACTTGCAGGATGAAATTAAAAACCAAACATGCGTTCATGCCTAATTACAATTGCCATCGTCCTTCTTTTTTTTAATCCATCAAGAATTGCTGCCCAGTGTGCAGGATTCAACATTACAAGCGTTAGTTCTACCAATGTCGTTTGCAACGGTGAATCAAACGGAACGATCACCGTTACTGCTACCGGAGGTACCGGCCCGTATTCTTATTCCATCGGAGGAAGTGGCACTCAACTGGGTGGAACGGAAACTTTCGATAATTCAACATCCCTTGCAACAGGCGCCAGCACTATCACGAAGTTTTGGTCGCCATCATCCTGCACCACAGGCGGGTTGGTTTGGAATGCCGGCAACGGATGCACCAGTGGTGCAGTTGGGTTTTCGGGATCCTTTAATAATTTCTTCGGATGTTTTCTGCGCTCTCCTGAAGTGAATGCCACGGGATTGAATGAAGTGGTTGTTTCATTCGATGTTTCTCATTCTTACTCCGCTGCGCATCCCAACAACCGGATGCGGTTTTATGTGTGGGACAATAATTTTTCTTCAGGCTCTCATTATTACAGGGCAACTTCTGTTAAGATCAACAATGTGGAAGTAGGCGTTACGGATATAAACGGCATCTGGCTCTATTATTCGCAACTCAGAACTTGTGTTCGTGTTGATGTGACTTATGATCTGTCAACCATTCCAAATCATAACAGGCTTCTGTTTTATTTGGAACCGAGCAGCGGATATAACAACAGCCATGTTTTCTACACGTGGATTGACAATATTAATTTCAGCAGCGGGGTTAACTACCAGGTGTCAAGTCAGTTCACCGGATTGCCTGCCGGGAACTATAATGTGGCAGTGCAGGATTTCAACGGATGTATTGCGAGTTATTCAAACAATCCCGTTGTGATCACGCAACCGGATGTGCTGGCTTTATCGCTCACTCCAAATAATCCAACAACTGTCGGAGGAAGCAACGGCTCGATTTGTGTTTCTGCCAGCGGGGGCATTGCACCTTATACCTATTCAACTCCATCAGGAACTTTGGGAGGATGTGGCGTAACCGGCTTAAGTGCTGGGAACTACTGCATTACGGTGACAGATGACCAGGCATGTGTTGCGGTTCAGTGTACCACATTGAGCAATCCGAGTTGCACTGGTTTTTCTGTGATATCAGCAAGCAAAACTGATGTTAATTGTAACGGCAATTCAGACGGAACTATCTCCGTCAGTACAGGAGGCGGAACACCTCCTTATGAATATTCCATCAATAACGGAACATCTTATCAATCTGGAAATGTGTTTCAGTCGTTGCAGACAGGCAGCTATACACTTAGAATAAGAGATGCATCGGGATGTACTGCAACTTATGCCAGCAATCCGGTTGTCATTAATGAACCGGCTGCTTTGAGTTTGTCTTTTTCCGTGAATCCTGAAACCGTTTCAGGAGCTTCCGATGGCTCGATAAATCTAACTGTGAGCGGAGGGAACGGAGGAAATTCTTTTGCCTGGAGCAATTCGGCAACAAGCGAAGACCTTTTAAATATTTCAGGAGGAAATTATTGCGTCACCGTGACTGACTCAAAGAATTGCACCGCAACCGATTGTGCAACGGTGCAAACGATAAATCCTGATTGTTCCGGGTTTGCAATTGATGCGGTTGCGGAAATTGAGATTTCGTGCAATGGCGAAGAGGATGGAGAAATTGAAATAACCTATACCGGAGGGTCATCCCCAATTTTCTTTTCCATTGACAGCGGACTGACCTGGCAAACCGGAAATGGAATTTTTTCCGATTTGGGTCCTGGAAATTATTCAATCATCATCAGAGATAATGCCAATTGCACAGATACGTTTGCGGATAATCCGGTAAAGCTTTTTGAACCGGCTCTTTTCAATCCTATCATTGGGCAGAACGGAAATGTGCTTGCAGCAAGTGGCGGAGTGAGTTATCAATGGTATTTGGATGGAACGGAAATCATCGGGGCTACAAGCCAAACTTACACAGCAACGCAATCAGGAAGTTATTCTGTGGAAGTGACGGATTCAAATGGATGCATTGAAGAATCGCCTGCGGTTAATCTGGTAATAGACGGGACAAAACTACTAAGTACAATAAATAGTTTTTACGTGGCTCCGAATCCCTTTAATGATAGAATTGATTTAAACATTTCCTTTGCGCGACCCTCAAGCGGTATCATAGAATTATTTGATGTCAATGGTATGAAGATGGCTGGACTGACATTTGAAGAGTCGGTGGAATTTCAGGGGATGATGAATATCAACAAACTATCAACAGGCCTCTATTTGCTCAAGTTTCAGGTTAAGGAGGAAGTTTTTTACCGTAAGCTGGTTAAAAAATAACATCTTCATAACACAAACTCTGTCTCAAGGTTTGAGTTTTTATTGAACCTTTGTTATCTTCAAAGTAATTAATTCTTTCCCTTAATTCCTCTTAGTCATGAAACCCAACCAGCAATTTGCATTAGCTATTGGCATTTTTTCGTCCGTTTTTTTGCTAAGTATAAATTCGCACGCGCAGCTAAGCGGAACTTACACAGTTTGCTCTTCGGGATGTGATTATGCCTCACCAGCGGCCGCGGCAACTGCTTTATCTTCTTCCGGTGTTAGCGGTCCGGTTGTATTTAATATCTCCGATGCCACTTTTACAGGCCAGGTTACAGTTGCTCCGTTCTCGGGGGCTTCAGCAACCAATACTGCAACTTTTAAATCCGCTTCCGGGAACAGGGCGAATGTGATTATTACACATTCATCCAACAGAGCGGTTCTTTTTGATAATAGTGTTCAATACGTGATTTTTAAGGATTTGACTATCAACCAAACAGCCGCTGCTGGCACAGCCGCTAATGCTGTAGAATTCGATGAAAGTTCAAGCAACATTACTATTGACAATTGTGTTTTGACAAGAACAGTACCTTCGAGTTCAGCACTCGGATATAGTGTTATTCTTGTTTATGGGCAAAGTACTTCAGATCTCCAGCAAAATAATAAAATAAAGAATTGCTCCATCCAAGGAGGAGGATATGGAGTCTATTATCGAAATACGAACTCTTCATACGCATCTGGAGGAGAATTAACCAACAACGTGTTCACGGATCAATACGCTGGAGCTGTTTTTGCAGAAAAGTTAGCCGGAGTTCTTATTTCCGGCAATACAGTTAGCAGCACATCGCCAAGTAGCAATTTCAGGGGATTGGATTTAACAACATTGACAAATCCTGTAATCAGCAAAAATGATATAACTAATAGTGCAACCGGAGCGACAACTTATAATGTATATATTACTAGCTCCATTGGGGCTAAGATAGATAGCAATACCCTTACGAATACCGGATTTTCATCTTCGAATTATGTTTTGCATTTAATATCATGCACAGGTGCAAACCAGGAAATTACCAGGAATAGAATTTCTGGTACATTCAGGGGAATTGAATTTAGCAGCACTGGAAATAGTGGGACTTCTGGCAGCCGGGTAAACATTTCCAACAACCTTATCTCGATAAATTGCAGCAGTACATCCACTTCAACGGTTGGTGGCATTTACTTTAATGGAGGTGACTATTTCAATGTTTATCATAATAGCATTAATACAATTGTAAATCACAACACTTCTAGCCCAACTGGGGGCGCAATGGTAGTTACAACAAGTGTTGCTACGGGAGGGGTGGATGCCAAGAATAATATCTTCGTTTGCACAAATGCCACCAACGAAGATCAAACACACATTGTGCATATTGCTACCAGTGGGGATGCATCTTTAAATAACAATGCCTATTGGAGTAGCTACACTCCCAACAATTTCAAAGCTTACAATGGTAGTTCTATTACAAGTTTTGGAAGTTGGACGGTTGATGCCGCTGCCCTTTCTACTAACCCCAATTTCGTTTCCGCTACAGACCTTCATATCAATTCAGGTTCAACGATTGATGCAGGAGCCACCAGCCTCGGAATTACCATTGATTGCGATGGTGAAAGCAGGGATTCAAGTCCTGATATCGGGGCTGATGAGGCAGGAGTGACCCCAACAATATCTGTTGCCGGAACGTTATCTCAGTTCACAACATTTGTTGGAACACCATCATCCGTTCAGACATTTACGGTAGAAGGGAATAGCTTAACC
>CAYOYI010000290.1:0-5586 GCA_964408105.1 uncultured Chitinophagaceae bacterium
CTGCGAGCAGGACAACGATACAGATATTCCGGCAACGATTAGCGATGCTGACGGAAACAGCTACAAAGCGGTTGCCATCGGCACGCAGGTTTGGATGGCGGAAAATCTTAAAACTACGAAGTATCGCAATGGTGATCCGATACCGAATGTAGCGGATGCTACAGAATGGTACAACCTCGCCACAGCAGCTTACTGTGACTATGATAACGCGCCCGCAAACAGCACAACATATGGCAGGTTATATAATTGGTATGCTGTAAACACCGGGAATCTTTGCCCGGCAGGGTGGCATGTTCCTTCAGAATCGGAGTGGATGACACTCGAAAATTATTTGGGCGAGGAGAGCACTGCGGGAGGAAAGCTCAAAGAAGCAGGCACTGCACATTGGCAAGGCCCTAACACCGCAGCAACGAATGAAACCGGATTCACCGGTCTGCCCGCGGGCTTCCGATCGAGCACGGGTTCGTTCTTTTCCCTGACGTATGACGGCTATTGGTGGAGTTCGGCTGAAGGCAGCCATACCAGCTACGCCAGGTATCACTACCTGAATTTCAACAGCGGTTTTAAATTAAAAAATGAAGACTACAAAGTGGATGGATTATCGGTTCGCTGTATAAAGGACTAATCCTTGTTTATCCGAATCAGAATATCACACGGGCAGCCACATTAGTAATCCGATAAACAATACCTGCACCGCAAATACAATTAACCCGAACATCAATCCTTTTTTGCCAGACAAATAAAGATGTTTGAAACTCACTTTTAATCCGATGGCAGCCATTGCCACGGTAAGTGAAATTTTTCCAATCGTATCCATGATTGAAAGGAATTCTTCAGCGAGAGGCACCATGGATGTAAAAATTGTGATGGCAATAAAACCCCATAAGTACCAGGGCAATCTGAAATGTTCTTTCCAGTTTTTAACATTATTACGGTTGACGAGATAGCTGAAAAGGATCAGTGCAGGCGAGAGTAATGCAACACGCGCCAGTTTAATGGTAATTGAAGCTTCACCAATCTCTTTGCTAAGAGAATATCCCGCTCCGGCAACGTTGCCTACGGAATGCAGTGTGCCGCCCAGGATCATGCCTATCTCGTTTGGCGAGATGCTCGTTTTCATTAAGACAAAGGGAAATAAAATCATGCCTGCAGTACCGAATAAATTAATTACCGCCATGGCAATGCCCACATCTTCCTTGTTTTTTGAAACACTCGGAGCAAGGGCGGCAATGGCTGACGAACCGCAGATTGCGGTTCCGAATCCTACAAGCCAGCCGGTGGAGCCGGGGCACTTGACCAGCCGGGCAAAATAGAAGGTAAACACCACCATAAAAATTACCACGGCAGCTATGAGCAGAAAACTTCCTGCTCCCAGCGCGGCAATATGAGTGTAGTTAATGCTGAAAGCCAGAAATAAAATGGACAATTCCAATAATTTCCCGCTGGTGAACGAGATGCCTGACTGATAGGAATCGGGTATCTTAACAAAGTTGCCAAGGATGATTCCTATCAGCAAGGCAACAAGGATACTGTTGAATGCAGCAGGAAGCAAGGGAGCAACAAAATAAGCGGGTGCTCCAATTAGCACAGCGAGCAAGATGCCTTTATACTCCTTTTGCAGCAAGTGCATTTCAGGGTGTTTCTATTTTGCCGTTCCAGCCCTGGATGCCGCCACTCAAATTATATACTTTTGTAAAGCCGTTTTCCATCATAACTGCAGAGGCGTTTCTGCTTCTTGCTCCGCTGCGGCAATACACAATGTAAGTTTTCGACTTATCGAGCGCATTGATTTTTTGCTCAAAATCATCGGCATAAATGTCGGCAAATACGGTGGTCCCGGCAATGTACCCCGAAGCGGTTTCCTGCGCTGTTCTGACATCTATGATCACTGCATCTTCTTCCGTTACTATTTTTTGAACATCAGCAGCATTGATATTGATTACTGCGGCCTTTCCATTGTCCTGGCTTTGAATATCGGAGTTGCATCCAAACAAGGCAACCATGAAAACCACAATCATCGTGAAATTTGAAATGTATTGTTTCATAAAATATAGATTTTGTGGTGCAAAGGTTGGACTTATAAACTGCTTGTTCTGGAACAAATGTCACAGAACTCTGGAGTTTCATATTCAGGAGAAGCATTATGAGGGCTGCGCGTAGCTATTGACGTTGGCAGCATGATGGAAGTCTGAAATACTGCGAAGAAGTAGAAAATTCAAGAAGCATTTGGTTAATTGCGGAATTTTATTCTTACAAGTACTTTCCTTTTCATGTCTTCTGAAGTTCGCTCTAATATAAAGTTGCAATCAATTGCCGTTAGTGTTGGCATTGCCCTGATGCTTCTGAAGTTTGGCGCATTTTTTATAACTCATTCAAACGCCATTTTAACAGATGCCCTTGAATCCATTATTAATGTAGTGGCAGGAGCGTTTGCTTTATACAGCCTGATACTCGCAGCTAAGCCGTCCGACAGGGATCATCCATATGGGCACGGGAAAGTGGAATTTTTATCCTCAGGTCTGGAAGGTTTCCTGATCCTTATAGCGGGAATTTCCATTCTTGTCAAATCGGTGTATGATTTGATTTTTCCACATGAAGTGCACCGCTTAGAGGAGGGTATCTTGCTCGTTGCCATTTCAGGTTTCGTTAATTACGTACTTGGGCGGGTACTGCTGAGACGGGGTAAGAAACACCATTCCGAAACAATGATCGCTGATGGGAAGCACCTATTATCAGATGCTTATACAACGGCCGGTCTGCTTACGGGACTTGCGATTGTTTATGTTACAAAGTTGGTCTGGATTGACAGCGTTATTGCGATCGGCTTTGGACTTCTAATCACCGTTACGGGTTTTAGATTGTTGAGAAAATCCATTTCAGGTATAATGGATGAAGCAGACTTTGAAGTGCTCAAGAAGGTAGTTGATGTTCTGGTAAGCGCGAGAAAAAATAATTGGGTTGATATTCACAACATGAGGGTGATCAAATATGGTTCAGTATTACATATTGACTCTCATCTTACCTTACCCTGGTATTTCACACTGAAGGAGAGTCACAACGAAGTAAAAGCGGTTGAAGCTGCTGTTAATGACAATCTCGAAAGAAAGGTTGAGTTTTTTATTCATACCGATCCGTGTATTCCGTCATCTTGCAGAATTTGCCAGTTAGACAGCTGTAAAGTGAGACAACAAAACTTCGAAGGCAAAGTGGAATGGAATCTTGATTCCTTATTGCGGAACCGGAAACATGGCATTGATTGAAGTAAGGGAATTTATCAGGTAGTCACTTTAATAAAGCCCTGACATAGTTTGCCCAACTGTACTTCGAAGCTGTTTCACTAACGTGCCTTCTGTCAATAGGTTCATCAATGATCCGAAGCATTTGCTCCGCCATTGATTCGACATTACCGGGCTGCGCGAGATAACCATTATAGCCCTCTTTAATGGTTTCGGTATAATGTCCCACTTTGGTGGCTACAATCGGTAAGGAAAAATTGTAGGCTATGGACTCAACTCCCGATGGAGCAGATGTGGTGTAAAAATTCAGCAGACAATCGGAAACCTGGAAATATTTATGAACTTCCTCATTGGGCACAAAGCGGTTCACAACTACAACATTATCCTGAAGATTCAGTTGCTTTATGAGCTGTAATGGGCGGTAGTCCTGCTCATTGTCTCCATTTTTCACTAGGATAGATTTTAAAAAGCCGAAAACTGCTTTCTTCAATTGCGCGCTAAATGTGTCAGGCAAGGTTTGCCAGAACGATTCACCAACAATAAGCAGGGAAACATCCCTTCTCCTGTGAGAAACCCGTGAAAATGCCTTGATCACGTTGTGAAGGCCCTTATATTTTCTGATGAATCCAAAGAACAGAAAGACATGCTTTTTTAATTTCAATTCGGCTTTTACTTTTTCCTTATCGAAATTGGGGTTCGGACTGAAGATGTCATAGACCGGATGAAAAAGCTTAACGATAGTCCGGCTGCCGTCTTTTGCGCGCTCACCGGTTTCGGTTGTGGTGAAATTCAATTCAGGCAGCATGTCCTTTAATTCCTTAGCATTAGGGTAGGAGAGCACAACAAAAGTGTTTCCGTGTTTCAGGCCATAACGTGTGCCAATACGGTCAATGCTGCTTGATTCTTTTTGTTGAACATTATGCAGCACAAAGACTTTTTCTATTTCCCGATGCCGTGATAAGTTTTTGCAGATATAGCCGATTGGAAAACCCTGAAGCGTAATCGCCCATTGGAAAATCACCATGCCAGGCTTCCAATCCCGCATGTATTCGTAAGTTGCTTTCCAGCTGAACGGGTTGTTGTAATTGGTGATATATTTTACCGTGATGCCGGTTCCTTCCAAAAGATCCTTTTTGCTTTCACGGTCATAAAAGTCGCGGGGGATGATGGCGGGATATTGTTGTGTCCATGAAACGATATGCACTTCTGCATTTCCGTATTGCTTTAATGCTTTTGCGAGAGAAACGGTGTAGTTGGAGATTCCTCCTTTAAAAACCGGGCCAGGGCCAAAGACAATTATCCTCTTTGAAGTCATCTGCCGATAGAGAGATTAAGATTCAGCATAGATGCGTAACTTGTGCGCTCAAAAATAACACTAACAAACAGCCTTCTTAAATGAAAAAGGGCAGGGTAAAAGATATTATCAGCGAGAGCATCAGGGTTAAACAAACTCTGTTGATGGATGAGCAGTTATTACGAACTATTGATGAGATTGTAAAAGCAGTTGTAAAAGCATATAAATCGAAGGGAAAGGTTTTGTTGTGTGGTAATGGCGGCAGCGCTGCTGATGCGCAACATATCGCTGCAGAACTTTCAGGGAAATTCATGATAAACCGGGAGCCGTTATATGCAGAGGCTTTACACGTCAATACCTCTTACCTGACAGCAACCGCAAATGATTATTCTTTTGATGATGTTTACAGCCGATTAGTAAAAGCAAAAGGAACCAAAGGTGATGTGCTGATCGGCATTTCAACTTCAGGAAATTCTCCGAATGTTTTGAATGCAATGAAGGAGGCAAAGAAAAAGGGCATGATAACGATCGGAATGAGCGGAGCTAAAAAATCAAAGCTCGATAAATTATCAGACCTGCTGATTAAAGTACCTTCAGAAAATACTGCGCGAATACAAGAGGCACACATCCTGATCGGACATGCTGTTTGTGAGTTGGTGGAGCGGGAGTTGTTTGGGAGATAAAATTCCAGAGGAGAATGCAGGGACTAAGTCAGAATTACTAAGAACAGAATTCTTTTATTTTGCTTCTCACAAAATTTTTGTCAAATCCTGTTCTTTTTTCGTTTGGCAGGAAGAATGACGGATGGGGAATGCAAATTAATTAAGTAGTTACATTGCCAATTTCTATTGCACAATCGCTGTTTTCCATTTCCTTTTTATAAACCTTGAACCCTTTCCATGCAAAATTTGGATCTTGAAATTTCAATTTAAGAAATTGAATTGGGTATTTGCCTATTGCATTTATCAGTTTAGGCTTCAGCAGTTCAATCTTCCAGCGAACGAAATTTTCACTCAGCTTCTTTTTCTCCTCATTCTTGGCTTTATATAGCGGGTT
>CAYOYI010000291.1:0-5579 GCA_964408105.1 uncultured Chitinophagaceae bacterium
TGAATGCGGCTGGAGATATGAGAATCCCCCTTGCTATTACTGTGTGGGATGATGGCTACGGCATTTCCGTTCCGAAAAAATTCCAAACCACGAAAGGAAGCATTTCAGAAATACTGCGCGGTTTTCAGGCAAATGAGAAAGGAGAGGGCCTGGATATTTATGAAGTGAAAGGCTGGGACTATCCAGCGCTTTGCGAGGCGTATGAAAAGGGAATTGCCAAAGTGCGGGAAACACACATCCCTGCAGTGTTTCACATCAGCGAAGTGACACAGCCCCAGGGACATTCAACTTCCGGCTCGCATGAGCGCTACAAATCAAAAGAGCGCCTTGAATGGGAGCGCGAGTTTGATTGCATCAAAAAAATGAGGGAGTGGATAATAGAGAATGTCATCGCCACCGCTGAAGAATTAGATGACATTGAAGAGCGCACGAAGCGTGCCGTGGCTGACTCAAAGAATGAAGCGTGGAGGCGGTTTATAGATCCGATATTGAATGAGGCAGATGAAGTGGCGGCAATTATTGATGACATGTCAACCGAATCTGCTAATGCACGTTTGCTTTTACCCGTGAAAGAACAATTGCTCGGCATTAAAGCTCCGCTGCGCAGGGATGTGATGCGCTCGGTGAAGCAGGCGCTTCGAATAACGCGAAAAGAAACTTTGCGAACACGGGACAAGCTTCTCGAAAAAAAGAATGAGCTTGATAAAGAAGCACATGGCTATTACCGGACTTACCTGCACAGCCAATCGAAATGGAGCGCATTGAATGTTGAAGAAGTGAGGCCTGCGTTTGATGAAGATGCTCCTCGTATCAACGGATTTGAAATACTGAACCATTGCTTTGATATAAACCTAAAACGCTATCCTGAATTAGTTGCCTTCGGTGAAGACGTGGGCAAGATCGGGGATGTGAACCAGGCGTTTGCAGGGCTGCAGAAAAAATACGGAGAAAATCGCGTGTTCGACACCGGCATACGCGAAGCCACGATAATAGGGCAGGGGATAGGCCTTGCCATGCGGGGACTGCGCCCCATTGCCGAGATACAGTATCTTGATTATCTCATTTATGGTTTGCAGCCATTGGTTGATGACGCTGCCACTTTGCTCTATCGCTCAGCCGGAAATCAAAAGTGCCCGCTCATTGTGCGCACGCGCGGCCACCGGCTTGAAGGCATCTGGCATGCCGGCTCGCCAATGGGGATGCTGCTCCATTCGCTGCGCGGGATGTATATCCTCGTGCCGCGCGACATGACGCGTGCTGCGGGATTCTACAACACCATGCTGCAGTCCGATGACCCGGCTCTCATCATCGAGTGCCTCAACGGATACCGCCTCAAAGAAAAGCTCCCGAATAACATTGCCGATTTCACCGTGCCGCTCGGTGTGCCTGAGGTTTTGAAAGAAGGCAATTACATCACCATCGTCACTTACGGCTCGTGCGTTCGTGTTGCACAGGAGGCGATCTTTATGCTTGAGAGTATTGGTGTTTCCTGCGAGCTGATTGACGTGCAAACTTTGCTGCCTTTTGACATCCGTCATAAGATTGTGGAATCAATTAAAAAAACGAATAAGGTGCTTTTTCTCGATGAAGATGTGCCCGGTGGCGCCACCTCCTACATGCTGCAGCAGGTGATAGAGGAGCAGAAGGCCTACTACTGGCTCGATAACGAGCCTAAAACGCTCACCGCTGCCGCCAACCGCCCTGCCTACGGCTCCGATGGCGACTACTTCTGCAAGCCCAGCGCTGATGACGTGTTTGATGCGGTCTACGCGATGATGAATGACTACGACCCGGCACGGTTTCCAGAGTTATATTGATTGGCACGTACTCGCCACTAATCGGACTTCATCACCACAAGGTAATTTCCCTGTGCTTTCAGCACTTTCACCGTGGTGTTTTTAGGGATCATCTCGCCATCGGAGATCACATCGTAGCGCTCATTATCAATCTCAACGGTGCCGGAGGGGCGCAGGTCGGTGATGGCGATGCCTGTTTTGCCTTTGAGCTGTTCGATGGCAAAGTCATGGCTGGTGTATCCTTCCGCGCGGTTCTCGGTGTCGAGCAGTGCAGCGCGCTTCAGCACTCCGGAGAAAAGTATTTTATCACCGAACAGGAAAAACAGCACCATGCCAATGAGCGCGGTGATCACTACGCGGAACAATGCAGCTGCCACTTCATCAAATCCCGTGAGGCTGAAATCAAATGATACATTCCTTATGAGCGAAAGGGTGAGCCCCGCAACGATGAGAGCTATGCCGGAAATGCCGGCCACACCAAACCCGGGGATAATGAATATCTCAACGGCAAGCAGCGCAATGCCTGCAATGAAAATGAGTATCTCCCAATGTTCGGCAAGGCCCTCGAGATAGAGCGGAGCGAAATAAAGAATGGCAGCCGTGATGGCGGCAGCAAGCGGGAATCCGACACCGGGCGTTTGAAGCTCAAAGTAAAGTCCGCCAATGATGAGCAGCATGAGTATGCCGCTCACAACGGGATTCAGCAGGAATGCGATGATGCTTTCAACTGCATTTCCCTTGTACTTCACGATCTCGTAATCGGTGACTCCCAGGTTCTTAATTACTTCCTCCACTGAGGAAGCTTCGCCTTCACAAAAGCCATGCTTGATGGCTTCGGTAGTGGTGAAGGTGAGCGTGAAGCCCGAATCAATCACTCCGGGGATAGCAATACGGTCGTCAACCATAGCCTCAGCGATCTTCGGGTCGCGCCCCTGCGTTTCAGCAGTGGAGCGCATCATGCTGCGCATGTATGACTGGTATTTGTCAGGCATCTGCTCGCCCGTTTGGTTCACAACGGTTGCCGCACCGATATTCGCCCCGTCAACCATATATATGCTGTCGCACGAGATGGAGATGAGCGCTCCGGCAGAGGCAGCGTTGTTGTCAATGAGCACTGCCGTTGTCACTTTGGTTTTTAAAAGCTTTGAGCGAATGGAATCCGCAACATCGAGCATCCCGCCATAAGTGTTGAGATTGATGATGATATAGTCGGCTTCAAGCGATTCAGCTTCTTCAACTGCTTTCTTCACTAAGCGCCATGCGGCAGGCATGATGTCTTGCCGCAGGTCGAAAACGTAAACCTTTTTTTTGCCCGAACCGGTCTCTGTGCTGTCAGCGGCAAAGGCGGTGTTTAAAAAAATGTACGTGAGGAATATAAAAGCTGTGAATAAGTAGCGTTTCATAATGACTGTTCCAAATCGCGTGGCTCTAACTTTATAAGTTCACTTTATCAAAGCTATTCAAACTAAAGTTATGCTCAAACATCTGACATTCCTGGCGGTGATTTTTATGCCAGCCATCCTCTCCGCACAAGCAACATCAACCGCAGATCTTTCACAAATGACCGTTGAAGGAAAGGCCTACACGCTGCACAAGGTGAAATCCGGTGAGACGCTTTACTCCATTTGCAAAACTTACAAGGTGGAGCTTGCCGAGTTGGTCACGATTAACAAAATAGGCAGCAGCGGCTACACGCTTACGGTTGGCGATCTGCTCATCATTCCGCTGTATGCGGAGAAGGCAGCACCGGTAGCTGTGGATGAAAAGATGATAGCGGAAAACGGATATATCACGCATGTCGTGAAGCAGGGAGAAACCCTTTACAGTATCTCGCGCAGCTATAACGGAGTGACTCCAGCCATGATCAAAGAGAAGAACAGCATGAGCAGCGACACGGTGCGCATTAACCAAAAGCTGATCATTCCGCAGCAGCTAAACCTTGTTGCGATCTATAAGGCAACTCCGGCAACAGCTAAAAAAGCAGAGGAGCAGCCCGCTGACCGCAGAACCAAGGAAACGCTTCAGAAGCAGTTTGCAAAAGAAGAGGCTGCGAAAGGCGGTACAGAGATCACGCGGGGCATTGCCACCTGGCTCGATAATGACGACAATGAAAACATTAGCAACATGATCGCATTGCACAAGTATGCACCTATCGGCACGATCGTGCGTGTGCGCAACCTGATGAACAACCGTGAGCTTTATGTGAAAGTGATAGGCAAGCTGCCGGATAGTGAGGAGAATCAGAGTGTAGTGATCAAAATGTCAAAGGCGGCAGCAAAGCAGTTGCATGTTTTGGATGAAAAGTTTCTGGTGGAACTGATGATCCCGCAGCAAGGGTAGGGAATTCGTTTGTCGTTGGTTGTGTGTTGTTGGAAATATAGGTAGTGTCTTAGTTTGATTTTAAACTGCAAAGAAAACAAAGACTCGCAAAGAATACTTGGTGTTCCATAGCGTTCAAAAAAATTAAAACTGATGCACTGCCGAAGTATAGAGGAAGCTTCAATGAAATAAAAAAGCCCGGAAATTCCGGGCCTTTTTGTTTAATGGGGATTGTGTTTTTACATTTTCAGGTCATCATCATCTTCCGCAGGAGGAGCGCTTTCTTTTTTTGCAGGCTCTTCCATTCCGTCATCACTTGGTGATGGCTGCGAAGAAGACTCTTCATTTGAAGATTCTTCATGCTTATCAAAATTATCACCACCTTCCTCATAGCTTCTGCTGAATTCATCAAAATCATACTCAGGCAGCAGATCGGTTTTCACGTGGTTGATCACTTCATTCATTGCGTCCATGAACTTGTTGAAATCTTCCTTGTAAAGGAAAACCTTGTGGCGTTCATAACCATCTTCATGAAACCGCTTTTTGCTCTCGGTAATGGTTACGTAATAATCATTACCTCTTGTAGTCCTGACATCGAAGAAATATGTTCTTCTTCTTCCCGCACGTATTGTTTTAGAATACACTGCCGGAGTCTTTCTTGATCTGTCTTCGTTCTCCACTTGCTATGATTTTGTCTGAAAGCTACACAAATGTAACCTATCATCCAAACGTAACCAAAAAAATGTCCGTTGCTATTGTGTTATTTATTAACAGAATATTGTTCAGTTGTGATTTTAAAAACCTTATCAGGCAAGGATTTTAGAAGTTTTCCCCCGGGAAAATTGATTTTTATCATTTAAGTGCAAACTTCTTTAAATTTTATTACTGAAGAACCTGGTCTCCCCTTTTCTGGGATTCATATAGATCGTAATAGATACCCTGTTTGGCGATCAATTCAGCATGTGTTCCCTGTTCTGCAATTTGCCCCTCATCAAGCACAATAATATTATCGAAATCAAGAAGTGTGAATATGCGGTGTGTAATAATTATGGCTGTCTTGTCTGCCAACAGACCTCTTAATTCTGAGAGGATAACCTTTTCGGTTGAGGCGTCCACCGCGGAAAGACAATCATCCAGGATCATTATTCCTGGATTTTTCAAGAATGCCCGTGCGATGGAGATACGTTGTTTCTGTCCTCCGGACAATGTCACGCCACGTTCGCCAACAATAGTTTCAAATTGCTTTGGCAAGCTCATGATCTCGCCATGAATGGAAGCGCTTTTGGTGGCGGATATTACCTGATCTTTTTCAAACGTTTCCATACCGAAACCGACATTATTTTCTACCGAATCAGAAAAAAGAAAAACATCCTGAGGCACATATCCGATCTGGTTCCGGATGGAATGAAGGTCGAAATGCTGAATTGGTATTTTGTCAAGAAGAATTTCCCCGCTACTCACGTC
>CAYOYI010000292.1:0-5577 GCA_964408105.1 uncultured Chitinophagaceae bacterium
CTCCCTTTTCCATCTTTTCTTTTTTAGCTTCTTTCTGGGCGAATGAAGTGAAGGTAGTTGCAAATGACAGGATGAGCAAAAACAGGGTTTTCATTTCGAGAGGAGTTTCAGTGTTTTTTGCGAAGTTAGTGCTTTGGGCCCTGTGGGTTGTGGTTGCTCACTCACTGCACAAGAGGATTCTTTAAGTCAGTATTTTTTTATAGGTGCTATCCTTATCGTTTGCGGATATTGCGTGTGAGGAAAGATTGATTGAGCCTTAGCAAAAAAGAAGGCGGCAAACCAAATCCGGTAAACCGCCCTCACATCGAAGCGATGGGCAAAGTACCCTGATATGTCAATAATGTCAAATTAAATTGCATTATTGTTTCTTAACCCGCAGAGCACTACTCATGGAAACTGGCTTTAGCTTCCTCAATTGATTCAGCCGTGGTAAAAGCATCGGCCAGGCCTTCGGCTTTCAAAAGCAGGGATATTCCATCAGGTACGTTGGTAAGTAAAAGATCTCCATGGTGCTGGCGTGTCCAGTTCCGGCATTCCACAAGCGCCTGCAAACCATTGCCACTGATAAATTTCAGGTGCTCGAGGTCAACCACCAGGTTGGCATGGCCATCATAAATAAGGTCATTCACTTTTTCCATCAACCTTCGTATCTGAACGCCTGACGAAATGTAACCATTTAAAGAAATTACGTGGATTATCGCTTCTTGCCGGACAGTGAAGTACATTCTTTTTTTGTTCAAACCTAAACATAGGTAACCCCGCATCCAAAAAGACTTATTAACATTTAAACTAAGATGATTTGCGTAGAACTTTCTGCGGAAAATTCTTAGCCCATGCAACGCAGGAGCTACCAATTTCCACCATATTTTTGCCTGCCCCATGACCACATCTTCACCTTCCGCTTCTTTTCAATATTTGAACAAATGGCTTTTACTATTCACCGCTTTATGGGTGATAATTTATTTTTCAGTTTTCCCTGACCCGCTAACCCTGCTTGCATCAAACTGGCCTCTCATTGCCGTGGGATTTGTCGGGGCATTTATCGGCAATGCTACCGCAATTGGCGGTGGAATTGTGTTTATTCCTGTACTCATTTTTATTTATAAAACCGATCCGCTTAGCGCGCTTAAACTGGCTTTTGTTACGCAGGCAGTTGGAATGACGAGTGGCGCCAGCGGCTGGCTTCAAAGAAAAGAAGTGCCTCTTGACCTATTGAAATGGACCATACCTCCCCTGCTTTTAGGAACCGCATTTTCAACTTTCATTCTGCATCCTTCGCCATTATTGGTAAAAGGACTTTTTGGCCCAATTTCCCTCTTGGTGGGGGCGCTGACGCTCATCACCATGAACAGAAAGGGAGAATCAGACACACTGCCGCAAAACGCAATTTTACCTTTGACATTTATTTCCCTTATTGGCGGAGTAGTCACCGGGTGGGTAGCGATTGGGGAAGGGGAAATCATTGCCGCATTCTGCATGTTGGCCTACGGTTTAAAAGGAAACAAATCCATCGGGCTTGGTGTGGCATTGCTTTCAATCAACTCAATCTGTCTTGCCCTGATTCACTCGCTTTATTTCGGAGGTATTCCATGGGATATGGCGATTTTTACGATGCTGGGAACTTTATGGGGCGGCAGAATGGGGCCTTATTTATCACAACAATTCCCTTCGGTGAACATTAAGCTGGTTTTCGGCTGGGTGGCCCTGCTGGATGGCCTGCTGATCATTTTTCAAGTGCTAAGAACTATATGATCAAAGCTGCTTTCTTTGAGGAACACCAATCAGTTGATAATGGATTTAACATTTCTGACACCTGGAAATGCAACCCGAATATTATTCTAACTTAGGCGCAATGCAGCACCTGCCAAGAAAACAGCACTGGGAAAATATCTATCAAAACAGGCCGCATGAGGAAGTAAGCTGGTACCAGCAAACTCCTGCTATCTCTCTTGATTTTATCAAAAATTCTAAGCTGCCGAAAAAGGCACGAATCATTGACATCGGAGGGGGCGAGAGTTTTCTTGTTGACCACTTGCTGGAAGAAGGTTATAAGAACATAACGGTTTTAGATATCTCGGACTCCGCAATCCGGCATGCACGCCAGCGGGTTGGAGACCAGGCTAAAAATGTAGAATGGATCGTGTCTGACATAGTTGATTTCCAGCCGGAAGTTAAATATGATTTCTGGCATGACCGCGCCACTTTTCACTTTCTTACCGGTGAGGATGAGATCAAAAAATATATGGCTCTTGTGAATAGGGCTGTTAGGCCAGGAGGCTACGCGGCTATTGCCACGTTTTCAGATGTTGGACCACAGCGCTGCAGTGGTTTGGAAATTCATCAGTACTCGGAAAATTCTCTGACCTCACAATTTGCAGATGGCTTTCAGGTCATCGAGTGCAGGCGCGAAGACCATTTAACTCCATTCAACACAATTCAAAATTTTCTTTTTTGTTTCTTTAGAAGGAGAGGCAGGCACTAAAGGTTATAGCCTCTTAAAAACTCTTCCACACTCATCCGTTTTTTCCCTTCAATTTGAACTTCAATGGGAATAATGTACCCATCCTGCACAGCAACTTTCATCTCATTACCGGAGAATAAAAATGTTCCGGGAGATTCGTGCTGTGAAGAGAAAAATTTTCCGGCCCGATAAATTTTAAAAACCTTCCCATCTAACAGCGTCCACGCAGCGGGATAAGGGGAGAGACCGCGGATATGATTGAAAACGGCAAAAGCCGGCTGATCCCAATTGATTTGACAAATTTCTCGGGAAAGTTTAGGAGCCCCATGTAAGGTTGTTGCTTCCATCTGGCTAATTTTGGGTGCGTTATTATTTTCAATTGCACGCACCGTTTTGAGAATTAACTCAGCTCCGATCAGTTTCATACGGTCATGCAGTTCACCGGCAGTTTCATCATCTTTAATCGGTAATTTTTCCTGGAAAATGATTTTACCGGTATCGATCTCTTTTTCAATATAAAAAGTAGTGAGCCCGGTTTCAGTTTCACCATTAATGATCGCCCAGTTGATTGGGGCTGCGCCCCGGTAATCCGGCAGGAGCGAAGCATGAAGATTTATCGTGCCTTTTGAAGGTAAACTCCACACTTGCTCAGGCAACATGCGGAAAGCTACGACCAGTTGTAAATCTGGCTCCAGTGATCTTAGTTCACTTAAAAACTCAGGATCTTTCAGCTTAACAGGCTGAAGGATTTGCAATGAATTTCCCTGAGCGAATTTCTTTACCGGTGATTCACTCAATTTTAATCCTCTTCCGGCAGGCTTGTCCGGGGCAGTAATAACACCGACAACACTGAAGTTGTTTTTTACAAGTATCTCAAGCGAGGGAACCGCAAACTCCGGTGTGCCCATGAAGACAATGCGCATGGCTCAATTGAAATCTTTGTAGAGCAGATATTTTGTGCGAATTGCACGAAAACGCTCGAGTCCGGCTTGCCACGTTTCCCGAATTGCGGTTTCACTCATACCCTCCTCTATCTGCTTTTGCAGTTCAGTAGTACCGGCAAGTTTGGTAAAGAAAGCGTTGAAAAATTTTTCCTTATCAGGAAACTTACTATAAAACTCGATCAGCCAACTCAAGTCAAGCGCTTTTCTCTCTGAGAAATGATTCACTTTGGTTTTCGTGAGGTCAATTCCGTAACAGGCCTTTCCCTTATAAGGAGGATCTTTCGCACCTTCCATACTTTGAGGTGTGAAGCTGAACCCTTTGCTTGCATAATCAGGATGGCCTATCATTTGAAATGGATGTTCTGTACCACGCCCCACGCTGATAACAGTACCTTCAAAAAAGCACAGCGATGGATAGAGATAAATGGCTATCATATTTGGAAGATTGGGCGAAGGCTTTGTGCTAACCGGGTAAAGCATGTTGTGGTCATAGTTGCTACAGGGGACTACATTAAGCTTGCATTGAACTCCGCTCTTCAACCAATTTTCTCCATTGATCATGCGGGCGTATTCACCGATCGTCATACCATGCACCACCGGCACCGGATGCATCCCGACAAATGAACGATACGTTGTATCCAGTACAGGGCCATCAATGTAAAATCCATTTGGATTTGGACGGTCAAGAATAATTAAAGGCTTATCGTTCTCTGCACACGCCTCCATCACATAGTGCATTGTGGAGATGTAAGTATAAAATCTCGCTCCTACATCCTGAATATCAAAAACAAGAATGTCCAAATCCTTCAGGTCATCTGCTGATGGTTTTTTATTATTCCCATAAAGTGAGACAATCGGCAACCCTGTTTTTTGATCAATGCCTCCCTTAATTTTCTCACCCGCATCCGCAGTTCCCCTGAAACCGTGTTCGGGAGCCAGTATCTTTTTCACACCAACACCCAGGCTTATGAGCGTATCTACAAGATGCGCTTTTCCCGCAGGATTCTCAACCAGGGAGGAATGATTAACTACTAATCCAACTCTTTTTCCCTTAAGATCACCAAGATATAATCCCATGCGGTTGGCTCCGATTATCACTTGCACATCATTTACAGGAGAAGCGTACTCGGAAACTGTTCCGGCATTGCAGGAAATGCCGGCAAGACTAACTGTTAACAGAAAAACATGGAATTTCATTTCTTCCTTCTATATTGTTGACGAAACTAAGTACAAGAATTCAATCTCAGATTTTGCGTAATCAACATTTAGCCGATTTTTGATTCATGAGTGTTGAACGCTTCATTGCCAGAAAACTTCTCTTTAACGCTCCGCGTTCCTTTTCGCGATATATTGTGTCTATAGCAATTGTTGCCGTTACTCTGAGCTTGTCTGTAATGCTTGTTGCCACAGCATTAGTCAATGGTTTTCAGAAAGAGATCAGCTCAAAAGTATTTGGATTCTGGGGGCATATCCATATTACCAAATACGGGTTTGGAAAATCTTTTGAGGACAATCCAGTTTCAAAAGATCAGCCGTTTTATCCCTCAATGGATTCCATCGAAAACATCAGGCACATTCAGGTCTTTGCTAACAAAGCCGGGATCATTAAAACAGAAGACCAGATCGAGGGAATAATACTCAAGGGGATCGGAAGTGATTTTGACTGGGACTTTTTCCGAAAGTACCTTGTGCAGGGCGATGTGTTTAGCGTTACTGATTCTGCAATGTCGAGAAGTATTCTTATTTCATCGCAAACCGCAAATCGCCTCTCCCTCGATACCGGTGACTTTGTGAACGTTTATTTTATCCAAAGTCCACCGCGCGTCAGGCGATTTTCTATTAGCGGCATTTACAATTCAGGACTTGAGGAGTATGATAAATATTACGCTCTTGTTGACATCAGGCAAATACAACGACTAAATGACTGGGAGGAAAAAATGATAAGCGGATTTGAGGTATATCTTACCAATGAGAAAAAAATGGATGAGTCTGCGGATAATATTTACTATAACCTTATTGGCCCGGATCTTACCGCGCAAACAATCAAAGAGATCTACCCCAATATATTCGACTGGCTTCAGCTTCAGAATATGAATGAGATCATTATTCTTTTACTTATGTTGGTCGTGGCTGCAATTAATATGATAACCTGCCTGCTAATTCTTATCCTCG
>CAYOYI010000293.1:0-1788 GCA_964408105.1 uncultured Chitinophagaceae bacterium
CCAATCAATTACGTGAGTATGAAGGTCAATGTCGAGCCTTCTGACAATGTTTTCAATGTTTTTTACTGCAAGCTTTGAGTTCCATCCGTTATCGAGGTGAACGGCAAGCGGCCGCAGCCCCATTTCTTTTACTACCATGTAAGCCAGATAGCTGCTGTCCACACCACCGCTTAAACCGATGATGCAATCATATTCATGCCCTTCGCCCTGGGCTTTAATGTTCTCTGAAAGATCTTTTAACCGGGTGGCCTTTTGAGACTTGGAAAGTTCTGCTTTTCTCCTGCTTTCGAAATCATGGCAATGACTGCACACCCCACTGCTATCAAATTTGATTTGAGGATCGGTTGTATCCATCACACATCGTGTACAAATCTTGTATTCTGAATTCACCCGTCCAAATTTTTAAAAATTTCTTCAATTTCATCGCGTCCGGGATAGTTAATCAATACGGCTCGCTTCCTGCCAATAAAAACAAACAGACTGCCTGCTGCCACGGCTGAAGCATTTCCCTCTTTAACGGCTTCGTTGAAATCTTGCCACTTGCCGGCTCCACCTACCGCAATAACCGGAATGCTTACTCGTTCAGAAACCTGTTTTATCAGTGATAAGTCGTAACCTTCTCCAGTTCCATCTCGATCAATTGAATTGATCATGATTTCTCCGGCTCCTGCATTTCCCATATCAGTTACCAACTGTAAGAGATTGACTGATTCCTGCCTGGTACCTCCGTGGGTAAATACATCGTAAGAATCGCTGCCGTTTTTTTTGACATCAATTGATACGATAATAGATTGGCTGCCAAACTTTGCCGCAGCTTCGCTTAGAAATGTAGGGTTGTTGATGACATGCGAATTGAGCACCACCTTTTCAGCTCCTGCATTTAGTATTTGCCTTATGTCTGCAATTGATTTAATTCCCCCCCCAACTGAAAAGGGCATGAAAGCTTCATCTCCTATCTTTTGAATTACGTCAACCGAAGGAATTCTGTCTTCTTTGCTTGCAGTGATATCCAAAAAGACAAGTTCATCTGCTCGCTGTTCATTAAAGATTTTCACCGCATTTATAGGATCGCCAACGTAGGTTGGATCCCGGAACTTAATTGTTTTTACAAGGCCTTTGTCTTTAAGAAGAAGGCATGGAATTACTCTTGGTCTGAACATTTATTAAGGCAGGGCTGCAAAATTTCTTAAGATAATTAAGCCTTCATCATGGCTTTTTTCCGGATGAAACTGCGTTCCAAAAATATTGTTTTTCCTGATAGCCGAAGTGAATGTAATTCCATAGGTTGTTGTTGTTACCACATTGCGCGGGTCATTGCACTCAACATAATAAGAATGAACAAAATAGAATGTGGCATGGCTTCCAACACCGGTAAACAATTCGCAAGGGTTAACTACTTTGGCATTATTCCAGCCTATATGAGGCACCCTCAGTTTTTTTTCATTGTTTCCAAAATTGAACCGGACGGTTTTTGCATCTATCCATCCTAAGCCATTAGTGTCTCCTTCCTCACTATGGTTAGTCAACAGTTGCATTCCAAGACAAATCCCAAGCAATGGGATGTTTTTATTAACTGCTTCATTCAATGCCTCAATTAATCCCAGGGAGCGAAGATTTTTCATCCCTTCTTTGAAATGGCCTACCCCTGGCAGAATAATCTTTGTTGCCTGTGAGATAGCTGTTGGGTCCGAGGATATGGTCGCAACAGCCCCGATTCTGTTCAGGGCCTTATGCACCGAACGAAGATTTCCCATGCCATAATCAATAATTGCAATCATTTTGAAACGC
>CAYOYI010000293.1:1798-5542 GCA_964408105.1 uncultured Chitinophagaceae bacterium
GCTTGCCGCCCGCTGCCAGTTCCTTGATGTTGATGTACGCGGTAAAAAGCGCCTGCGCATCGCCCGCCATCAACGCTTGCGTGGCTGGCGGTCCGCCGCCATACGGCACATGGGTGATCACCAAGCCCGCCTGCGCCTTATACACGAAACACGAGCGACACTACTAGAAGGCGGGGAAGCAGGAGTTAAAGAAGGCCAAAAACATCAACACGAACACTACCCATCCGTAGGGCACCAGGATGTTGAACGACAGGTAACTAACAGCAGCCAAAACTACAAGCTTTAACAGGATAATAATGGATAGTGCAATTGAATACTCCTGATAGTTAATGAAATTAAATGACAAGGCGAAAATGAGATTCAGAAGGAAAACCGCGTATATTTTCAGATAATTCCATTTCATCTTCATTTTATACCATAAAAGCATCCCTATGAATGCGTTAATACATAGTGTAGTTATCAACGTAGCTAACGCTGCACCTTGCATGCCAATATGTTTGATAAGAAAATAATTCAGAAGTCCATTTAACAGTGTTGAAGCAACTGTGATCACAGCAACATACCTTATATTTTCCCTATCGTAGAACAACCACATTACAAAGAAGTAATAAAGACCAACTGCAACAAAGTTGAATGCGATCAATGGTATAACAGTGTAGCTCTGATGATAGCTATCGCTGGTTAAAACCATCACCATCTCACGGGCGTACAAGGAAACGGCTAAGCCAACTGAACAAAAGCCAGACATTAACAAGTATGCCATTCTCTTTAAGCGTTGAATTGAATTTTCATCCTTGTCTTTTAAAGATTGCATTGCAAGTGGTACATATGTTCTTGTCGTTGCTTCCGTCAATACACCCAAAATATAACCGAACTTGAATCCTATATCGTATAGTCCCGTGGCTGCCGTACTCATCATTTGGTTAATAAAAACACGGTCTATCATTTGCTGAATAGTTGAGCCCATATCATGAGGTATAACGGGCAAGGAATATTTGAGTCCTTTTTTAAGGTAGCCGGTACGCAGTGTTATCTTAAAATTCTTCCATAGGATGACTATGAAAAAAATAAAGGCTAATGAATATGTAATCAGGCTTCCAAGCAAAACGCCAACGGCTCCCATTTTCAAGAACACTATTAGATAAATCGTAAGTAGAATATTAAACAAAGCGGTAGCAATTGTAAATACCCCGTAAGCTATTGCCTGCTCGCGCGTTTGCAGAATAAGAACCAGCATACTATAGAACTGCTCAAAGAACACAATTGCGAGGCCTAATGCTACATAGGGGTAAAAGGATACGTTTTGCAATAAAAAAGAGAATGCTCCTCTTGAAAGAATAAGGAGCAAAATCATTACGAGAGAAAAAATGAAAATAAAAGTGAACAGGGTGCCCCAGAATGCAGCAAGCTTTTCCGGGTTGTCTTTGTAGTCAAAATAGTACCGGGCGATGGCGCTTCTTAGTGAAAGATTTAGCAGTATGATAAGAAAGCTATTGACCGACAAAATCAAAGCAACAATACCGAAATCCGTTGGTGTCAGGTATGAGGTGTAAACTGGCAGTAAAAAAAAGGCAATAGCATTTTTCAGAATGCTGGCAAACGAGTAAATGGATATATTGGAAAGTATCTTCTTTGAAGACAAGGGCTAAATGAAGGTTAGGATATGCATAAGTGAAAGGGTGGCAATTCAGAACGCAGAAATTTTCTCTTCAAGCTCAAGATAGGGGAAATTTTCTTCGCCTCGAATTATCTGTTCAAGGATGTTAGCTGCATAGTCAACAGAGTCGAAAGTCCGGGCATAGTGGTAGCTTACAAATTCAGAGCATTTTTTTTGGAAAAAATCGAATTCGTTGATGATATGAAGGACATTAGCCTTCAAAGCATCAGCATTCTGAACTCGCGGAAGGAAGTATTGTTCAATTTGCAGGTAATCTCCTGAGCCAAACCAGGGATCTTTGGATTCATTAGGCGAGGTTGTATTTACAACCACCGTGGGGCGGCCAACCAATGCAGCTTCAATGGAGGCATTGGAAGCTGTGGTTACAACCAGGGTTGCCTTTGCAAGGGCATCCCAAATGTTGGTTGTTTTTTCCAGGACAATAATGTTGGCAATGCCATCGGGTTTTTTTAACAGGTAATCCGACTTGTCTGACGGATGAGGTTTAATATAGACTTTAAAGTCAGGATTCTTCAATGCAAATTCGAAAACGATCCCAAAATCTTTTTGGGCGCGCGAATTCATCCCTATCTCGGCAGACGCAAAGTAAAGGATTGCTTTATCTTCTCTTGGGATTGGTAAAGATCGATCTAAATCAATGTAAGGTGAACCCGTTTTTACAATACGGGTATTTCCGATCCGCAACGGGTTTCTATAAATATTGTTGATCGAACTCTCGCCAAAAACGAAGTAGTAATCGAAATCAAAACAAGTATTGTTAAAAACAGCTGTAGTCACTCCGTCAGGAATGTAAACAGTCTTCGATCCATAGTTGTGAGCTTGTCTTCTTATAAGAGAAGGCAAAACGTCATGTGAATCAAACAGGCAGATCATTTTCGGTTTAAATGCCGACATCAGATATCTTGAAAATAATTCCAGAAAAAAAATAGATGATGGAATTTCGCGCCATCTCGTTTTGATTTGGTATTGAAACAGGGTTGGATACAGCCGGATGGTGTCATGATGAAGGCTTTTAATTTTGAAGCCTTTGCTCTGCAGAATTCTCCAAATCGACTTAGTGCGGTCTATATCTTTCTGGCAGGTGCCCAGAACAAGAATATCAACTGGTTCAGCGACAACGGGCTGCCTGATCGGATTGGAAAGAAGATAGAAATACTTAAGAATTAATCTTACAACATTCAATCCCAAGGATAGCACGTTATACAATATGTGGTTGGGCAGGCTGTCCCCTTGATACCAAAGCCTCATCTTGATACGGACGTAGCGGTGGTACTTTGATAAGAATTCGTAACTAACGGGAGATAGCACGGGTCTATCTGTCAACAGAAAAGGATTGAGTTGTAGATCGGATACAGATGTTTAGTCCTCCAGACCACCCCCCCAAACGTTGTGTCTAAGCTTCCAGTTGCCATCTTTGTCTTTACCCCAAACATGATCTGAGCGCCAGCTATCAATCACTTGCCAGAAATGTTCTTCGGTAATATCGCAATATTTTAAAAACACTTCGAAATGCTTGGACGGAAACTCTCCATCGAATTTTTTTACCAATTGAACACCTTCCTCACGCGTTAAATGATCGTCTCGAATTTCATGTGCCGAATCCGAGGTTGCCCTTCCGATCCCAAACTTTATAAATGACAGGTAGTAATGATAACCGTCAAGCTGGTCATCGAGAGATGCATATTTTGAATAGGTGCCTTCGCTTCTCACCGGGTTTGCCTGAAATCCGGTATGCTGAACGCAGTAATAAAAATTCTCTTGGGGTGTCCACTTTCTATAATAGCTATAAAAGTGTAATTCCAATCCGAGATCATCCAACGCTTTTTCTGAAGGAGGTAAATAGGGTTTGATGTCCTTTTCATCAATGCCATATTTGACGAAATCTTCCGGTGCAATGCTTGAGAAGTAGTGCTTTTTATTATCGGTTTTCCAATTTCGGGTCGGAATGAAAGCATTTTTCATATCACCACCATACTCTACTTCTCCATTTTCGCCATACATCACGAGCGGAATTCCATAATGAACAGCCGCATGCATCGGATAGTTATACTGGCCATAAATAAAGG
>CAYOYI010000294.1:0-5210 GCA_964408105.1 uncultured Chitinophagaceae bacterium
AACCCGCAGGTATCATCCTTAGCTTCTGCGAGGTAAGCATAGATAGTAGCAGTTCTATTGAAAATTCCAATACCATTAACTCCTGTGCATCCGCGAGAATCCGTGACGGTCACATGATATGAACCTTCGTGCAAGCCGGAAATTTCCGCTTCAGTTGAAGTAAATCCGTCAGGTCCGGTCCATTCGTAAGTGTAAGGTGCAACTCCATCTCCCTGAATGTTCAGGCGGATGCTTCCTGTTCCGAATCCGCAGGTATCATCTTTGGCTTCTGCGAGGTAAGCGTAAATCGCAGGGATAACATTGCGCACGTGAATTCCATTGGTGCCCGTGTAGCCGTTGGCATCCGTCACCGTTACAAAATAATCTCCTTCATGCAGTCCGCTGATCGAGGCGTCAGTTGAAGCAAATCCACTAGGGCCGGTCCAGTTATATGTATAAGGCGCAGTGCCATTGCCCTGAATGTTCAGACTGATGGAACCGGTTCCGCTTCCGCAGGTGTCTTCGGTAAACGCCCCAAGGTATGCGTGAATTGTAACTTCAGAAACTGTGTAGTTCCCGGTGCTGCTGCAACCAACAGAATCAATCAAATAGAAATTGTAATTACCTGCGGATAACCCGTTGAATTCAAGACCATTAAAACTCAATCCATTTAGCGTTAGCCCATTATTGGTCAGTCCATTAAATGACAATCCATTCCAGGTCAGGCCATTCCAGGTTAAACCATTCCACGTGAGGCCGTTCCAGGTGAAACCATTGCTCCAGTTTCCATTGCTCCAACCTCCATTTGACCATGAGCCGTTGCACCATGCTCCGTTCATCCAGCCACCATTACACCAGGAACTGTTTGACCAGGAGCCGTTGCTCCACGAGCCGTTCATGCCGTTTCCGTTATCACCGTTCAACAAATAGCCGTTGTCACCAACCAATTGAAAAGCAATGACGGATTCGCCCGGATTCAAATAAACTCTCAGCGAACCGGAAGAATCGTTTGCATTGGAGGCGACAACCATCGTGCTGTCGGAAATTAAATTAATCGGGCTTTCAGGTACTACCCAGGTAGCTTCATCAGAGCAACCGTTGGAATCAACAACTTCTAAATGATAAGTACCTGCACTGATGTTAAACAAACTTTCACCTGAATAATTGAATCCAAGCGGGCCTGTCCAACTGAATGAATAAAAATCAAAATTAGAATTGTAGTCCGGCACCAAAGTGGCGCTCGTTCCGCCCGGGCATGAAGGCGTTATTTCAGCTGCACCTGAAAGAATTTCACCGGTGCCGTCTGATATTATTGAGAAGGTTTCCTCTGAAGAACATCCGTTGGCATCGGTGGCAGTTACTGTATATTCTCCAACCGGCAAATCAACGATCGAGTCTTCCGTAGCCGAAGTGTTCCAAATATACAAGTAGGGAGTTGCGCCTCCGGTGGCCTGTGCAAAAATTTTTCCATCTGCCATACCGCATGTGGCTTGTAAAATGGTTCCGGCCACCGTAACTACGGTATTGCCTGCTGTAATATCAAACGTTTGTTCCGCGGTGCAACCATTTGCATCGGTTGCGGAGAGCGTATATTGACCAACGCTTAATCCTGAAAGCGAACCGGTTGTGTCCCCCGTGTTCCACAAATAAGTGTAAGGTGCATCACCACCACTGCCACCGGCATTGATCATGCCGTTCCTCCCTTCAGGGCATGAAACGGCAAAGGCTCCACCACTAACAGTCACCGTTCTTACTGATGTGACGCTGAATGAATATGGCACAGTAGTAAAACATCCGCCAGCATCGGTCGCAGTTACTTCATAAACTCCCACTGCTAATCCGGTGATAGAATCTCCCGTTGCGCCATTGCTCCAGTTGTAGGTGTAAGGCGCAGTGCCGCCTGTGGTTGTCACTTTAATTGCCCCGTCTGACGTTTCCAGGCAAGTGGTTTGCGTGATAGAAGTTGAAGTCACCGTGAGGAAAACTCCCGTTGCAGTAACGGTGTATGAATCAGATTTAGAACATCCGTTAACATCGGTGACTGTTACAGAATAATTTCCGACACCAATATTCGCCAGTGAATCCGTGGTGGCACCTGTATTCCATTCAATGGAATAAGGCGCGGTGCCGCCTGTTATCCCTGATAATTTTATTTTTCCGGTTGATGCATTGCATGCGGAACTGGGAAAAACAACAGCTGAAAAACTAATTTGGGCATGATCCACTTCAAATGAATAAGGCACTGTGCTGAAGCATCCATTGGCATCGGTAGCAGTGACATGATACGTTCCGACCGCTAACCCTGATATAGAGTCACCGGTTGCACCACTGCTCCAGTTATAAGTGTAAGGAGCCGTGCCCCCTGTGGTGGTAACCTTAACGCTTCCCACCGACACATCCGGGCAGGTGCCAACAATTTTTACAGCAGATACAGTTAAGAATACTCCACTTGCCGTCAAGGTGTAATTGTCGGTAGCCGAACATCCGCTGGCATCGGTGACGGTGACGGTGTAGTGGCCTACTCCTGCCACGAGCGAATCAGTGGTTGCTCCTGTACTCCAGAGATAAGAGTATGCGGGATTTCCCCCACTCACGGTAAGCCGAATTTTACCATTTGCACTGGAGCACGATGTAGCCGGAGTAACCGCAGCAGAAATTGAAATCGGATTTGTAACCGATGCACCCCCTATGGTTGCTGATGACGAAGCAGTGCAACCCTTGTCGTCAGTCACGGTTACGGTATAAGAACCAGGACATAACTCAAAGGGATTCATAGAGTTGCTGCCATTGTTCCACAAATAAAATTGAATAGGTTCATTTCCGCCAGTGACGTTCACCGTTGCTGACCCATTGCACGGTGCTGCACAATTTTGATTGTCGAAACCTTGAGCAGTGGCAGTCAATCCCGGAATTTTTCCATAGACCTCATGCTGTGAAGAAGCAGTGCATCCATCGGCATCCGTTACGGTTAAAATAAACATTGCCGGACACACACCAATTTGATTTTGTGTTGTTGCTCCGTTGTCCCATGCGTAGCTGTAAGGAGTTTTTCCTCCCGTCACGTTTCCATAAACTTGTCCATTGCACGGCAACTGGCAATTCGTATTGTCACCACCATATCCTACAACGACTGAAAGATTTCCAGCAGGTCCACCGACTGTTGCTGATGAAGTTGCTGTACAGCCTTTATCATCAGTGACTGTAACAGTATAAGTTCCGGGGCATAACTCAAAGGGATTCATTGAATTACTGCCATTGCTCCACAAGTAAGATTGAATCGGTTCGTTGCCTCCCGTGACGTTCACCATTGCTGAACCATTGCAAGGAGCCGAACAATTCTGATTGTTAAAAGCCTGTGCCGTTGCCGACAATCCCGGAATTTTTCCGAACACTTCATGCTGAGAAGTAGCTGAGCATCCATCAGCATCCACTACCTGCAAGACATACATTCCCGGACAAACACCGATTTGATTTTGTGTGGTTGCTCCGTTGTCCCATGAGTAGGTGTAAGGACTTTTTCCTCCGGTCACGTTTCCATAAACTTGTCCATTGCAGGGCAACTGGCAGTTTGTATTGTCCCCGCCATATCCGACAACAACTGAAAGATTTCCAGCAACACCTCCTACCACTGCGGCAATCGTGACAGAGCAATTCGAACTGTCGGTTACCGTCACTGTGTAAGAACCAGGGCAAAGGTCAGCGATGTTCATTGAGGTGCTGCCGTTGTTCCATGAATAGGAATAAGGCGGTCTGCCTCCTGTTACACTTAGGGATATAGAGCCATTGCAAGCACCATGACAACTTGTATTGTTTGAGGTTTGTGCAGTCGCCTCAAGTCCCGGAATTTTTCCCCACACTGCATGCTGGGAAGTGGCGGTACATCCGTTCGCATCCGTTACAGTCAAAATGTACATGCCTGGACAAACTCCGATTTGATTTTGAGTTGTTGCACCATTATTCCATAAGTAAGAATAAGGAGTTACACCGCCCGATGGGTTTCCATAGACCTGACCGTTGCAGGGCAATTGGCAATTGGTGTTATCACCACCATATCCCACAACCACCGACAGGTTGCTGATGGAGTCGCAGGGTACGGCTGCAAATGATCCTGAAACAAAGAATAAGATAATGACGGATTGCAGAATAATGATCCTGCCAAAAAATGGACGATTCATGGGTTAGGTTTGGGTTAAGTAATTTGAAATTATCAGTAGTCTTTATACGTCCTGTTTAGATTATGGTTTCGCAACCTGATTTGGTGGCACTTTCTTATCGCTGAATTGCGGGAAAAATCAAACTCAGCATCTTAATTTGCATCCGCCTACCCTGTATTGATTACTCATCGTTTTTTATCTTAGAATGTTGAGGGAAAATATGCTGGAAATCACCACACCCAAAGTCATAATCTACGAGAGTGAACTGGAATTCATTTCCCGTTGCGTAATGGACTTTCCGCACCTGGAAACAGGCGGAGATATGTTCGGGCTATGGACAAAAGATGGTTACCCTGTAGTTCAATATGTGATCGGGCCAGGGCGAGTGGTTGATAGAAACGCTACGCATTTTAATCAGGATGTTGAATATCTAAGGGAATGCGGGAATCTGCTGAACAAGCTGCACGGACTGGAGCATATTGGAGCATGGCACTCGCATCATAAAATGTCGCTGACGGAACCAAGCCCCGGTGATGTGCACACGATGAGAAATGCTCTTCGCGGAACCGGCTTTTCCCGCTTCATAATTTCAATTTGCAATATTGACCGTGATTCGGAGGTGTCCATTAATGGTTATCTCTTTTTAAGGGACAATCTCGACAAATATTCATTATGCAACTGGCAAATTTTAGATGGGAACAGCCCTGTCAGGCAGAGCATCGATCAGCTTGAACAGCACGTCATCATCAATCCTCACACGGAAGCGGAAAATGCAGCTTATTACGTACAAAATGTCGAGGCACCTGAACAATCCATTCAAACTAAATTCAACAACAAGCCTGAACTGCCATTTGGTTCTTATTGGAATAAGCCTGAAGGGAAGCAATATCTTCGGAATGTTTTTGAAAGATTAAATAAACGAAAGGACCTTGCACCGGTTGAGCTTTTGCAGTTGGCCGATCAGAGAATAGCCATATCATTCAAGTACAGCGGCTCGGTTTACGAGATCAGGTTCCCAAATGATTTTCCTAAAAGCGATCCGGACGTGGTAGAAAAAGTAGGACTTAGTGATTTGCT
>CAYOYI010000294.1:5220-5527 GCA_964408105.1 uncultured Chitinophagaceae bacterium
AAGTCGTATCAGCAGGTTTTTGGATTCGATTAAAGTGTTTGATTAAGAGGATTTCGATGAGTTGGACAAACGAACAACAAAAAAGACTTAACAAGGAGACCGAACTCCTTAGAAACTATTTTCCGTCATTCCAGCCACGGTACACCTTTCAACAAACCTATTTTGAGGGCTGGATGACCACTAATTTGAAGAACAAATACCTCGTTCGCTTGTATGTCCCCATGGATCTGCCAAATTCAATTCCAGAGGTAACAGTATTATTCCACGAACAAATCGCGGATGACAAAGGCAAAAAGCTGGTTCGTGA
>CAYOYI010000295.1:0-5496 GCA_964408105.1 uncultured Chitinophagaceae bacterium
CGGCAGGGCGGGATTGCCTTCGGTGAGCATGTGGCTGTTGATGCTGACGTTGCCTGTGACGATCTTGCGGGCTACGCGCTCGGCACGGGTGAGGTCTTTTGACCATACGCTGGCGCCCAGGCCGTAGGGCGAGTCGTTGGCGAGGCGCAGGGCTTCTTCTTCGGTCTTGAATTTCATGACGGCTACCACGGGGCCGAAGGTCTCCACGCTGGCGATCTTCATGGAGTGGTCGCAGTCGGCCACCACGGTGGGCGGGAAGTGGTGTGAGCCGGGCTCGCGCTTGCCCCCGGTGAGCACGCGCGCGCCTTTCTGCGCGGCATCCTGTATGTGGTCTTCGATGATCTTGATCTGGAACTCAGCGGTGACGGCTCCGATGTCGCAGCTGCCGGGGTCGCGGTAGTTGACCTCGGGCGTGGAGGTGCGCAGCTTCTTCGTTTTGTCAACGAGCATCGTGAGGAGCTTGTCGTAGATGGTGTCCTGCACGTAGAGGCGCTCGAGCGAGGTGCACGACTGACCGGCATTGGTGAAGGCGCCCCACATGATGCCGTTGACGGTGCGCTCCATGTCCACATCATCAAAGACGATGCTGGGGTCTTTGCCGCCCAGCTCAAGGTCAACGGGGATGAGGTATTTGGAAGCGTGCTCCATGATCTTGTGTCCTGCGCGCACGCTGCCGGTGAAGTGTATCTTGTCGGGGCGGAGGTCAATCAGTCGTGCACCGGTTTGTTTGCCACCGTACACCACCTGGAAGGCGTCTTTCATAAATCCGCTCTCTTCGATCATCTTTTCCCAGAGCCCCTTGAGCGGGGTGACCTCCGAAGGCTTGAAGATGACGGCATTGCCCGCGAGGAAAGCTAACAGCCCCGGCACGATGCCCTGGTAGAACGGGTAGTTCCACGGGGCGATAATGAGCACGGTGCCGAGCGGGTCATAGACGATCTTGCTCTTCTTGCCCATGAGGAAGATGGGCGTGGAGGTGGGGTGGTCTTTGAGGATCTTCGGGGTGACCTTTTTGAAGTGGTCAATGACATCGCCTACTTCAAAGACTTCTGACACGAGGCAATCAACACGTGACTTGCCGGTCTCCTCCACGATGCGGTCAATGATGTGTTCTTTATTGGCAAGGACGAAGTCGTTTATCTTGAGCATCTCCGCGATGCGTTGCTGCACGGTCATGTCAGCGATCTTCTGCTGGACGGCTTTAGCGCGGGCAAATACGTCTTGCATCTCCTGTTCAGCAGGTTCTTTGATGGTGTATAGTTCTTTGTTGTTGATGGGGTTTAATACCGAGATTGTCTCAAGTGCAGTGGATGTTTGTGTTTCCATGTAACTCAGTGTTTTGTTGATTATAAGTAAGCGTAAAGTTAAAAAGAAAAATGAGGGATACGTCATTGCGATCCCGCTTCAGCGGGAGAAGCAATCCCTTTAAAATATGGCTACCTCAAGGAGGGGATTCTTTCGCTTCGCTCAGAATGAAGGTTAATCATTTAGCATCATGAAATTGACGGTGCTGCTTTTATTCGAAGTTTTGTGTTTCTACTTTCTTTTACCATTGCTGTAAAAGAAAGTAGCAAAGAAAAGATCTAGTCCAAAAGAACCACTCCGTGCTTTTGGACGGCATGCGCGCATCAGGGATATTGTGACATGCTTAGCCGTGATAAGCATCCCGGAAGTATCGATATATGCTATTGTAAAGGATGGGGGAAATCCTCAATTTTGGGACGGTAATCCTTTATGTATAACTTCTTCGAGAAGGTAAAATCTCAACCCTACCACTTCAAGCAATTGAGCATTGACGAGCTGCTCATCACGCAGTTCAACTGTCCGCTGGAAAACAGGTTTGAAGATATGTGGTCGCACTACAACTACTTTGTGTATGTGCTGGAAGGAAAGAAGGTGTGGCACACTGCTGATGGGGCGCATGAGCTGTTTCCAGGAGATTGTGTGCTGGTACAAAGAGGCGCATGCATTGTCGAGCAGTTCCTTGATACTGCTTTTTGTGTGGTGGTATTCTTTGTACCGGATGAATTTATCTGCGATGTGCTGCGTTCCAAGGCATCATCACTGACTAAGATGAAGAAGCCTGCTGCACCGGTTATGCGGATTAAGACGGATGAGAAGCTGACTGCGTTCTTCCAGTCCATGCTGCCGTATTTTTCAAAGAATCAACAGCCTGATAAATCGTTGCTCGAATTGAAGTTCCGGGAGCTGATATTGAATGTTGCGAGCAACCCGGAGAACAAAGAGATACTCGCTTACTTCTGCTCACTGGTGCATGAACCGAACAACATCTCCCTGAGCCGCGTGATGGAAGACAACTTCATGTATAACCTTTCACTGGACGAATATGCCAGGCTGAGCAAGCGCAGCCTTTCCGGCTTCAAGCGCGATTTTCAAAAAATATATAAGACCACGCCCGGCAAATGGCTCGCGAAGAAGCGGCTTGCTCATGCAAAAATGCTGCTTACCAAATCTGATAAATCCGTGAGTGAAGTTGCCTTTGAGAGTGGCTTTGAAAATCTCTCTCACTTCAGCAGAGCCTTTCGTCAGCAATATGGCAGACCGCCTGCTGCTTATCGCGAGCAAAAAGCGGCCTGAACTTTTAAGCAAAACATCTGAACGTTTAAGAAAACCCACCCGACAGGGAGCCGGATACTTTTGTACCCGTTAATTATTTCTGTAATCGTTTAAAAGTAAAAACAATGATCACACAACAGACAAACGTAGCCTTCTCCGGTTCCATCCCGGCTAATTATGATGAGTTTTTGGGACCCATGTTCTTTGAGCCGTTCGCACTTGACCTGGCGGAGCGGGTCAAAAAGCTGAATCCGTCTTCGGTGCTGGTGCTTGCATGCGGCACGGGACGTGACACCAACCTGATCGCACAGGCATTACCCAATGCGAAGATTGTCGCAACGGACATCAACCCGGCCATGCTCGATTATGCGAAGAAAAAGGTGAAAGCGGTGAACATCCGGTGGGATGTCGTAGATGCTGTGACGCTACCTTTTCCTGATGCATCTTTTGACTGCATCGTGAGCCAGTTCGGGGTGATGTTTTACAGCGACCGGCCGAAGGCTTATGCTGAGGCATTTCGCGTGTTGAAGCCGGGAGGCAGCTATATTTTCACTGCATGGGACGAGATTCGCAATAATCCTGCAGCCAAGATCACTGATGAAACGCTGACACATTTCTTCCCGGTGAATACGCCTGCATTTTACAAGGTGCCGTTCTCATATTTCGATGAGAAACAAATTCGCAGCGACCTTGCACTTGGAGGTTTTAAATCTTCAGATATTCAAGTGCTGAAATTGAAAGGGTGGAGCGCTTCGCCAGCGAATGCATCCAAAGGTTTGATAGAGGGTGTGCCGGTTTATACCGCTATCGTTGAAAGAGATGCAGCGTTGCTGCCCGCGATCAACAAGTCACTCACCGATGAATTGGAATCATTGTTCGGGATAAAGGACTTGAGTGTTCCGGTTCAGGCGAGGGTAGTGACGGGTAGCAAGTGAGAGTGGAGTTGGTATTTGAAAATCAAAAATTGCCTTAAACGAAAAAGCCTTTCGATTTCGAAAGGCTTTTAACTTTTATAACTGTATCAGGTTATGAGATCAATTTCTCCCGCAGCATGAATTCAAGCTGCTCGTTTGTGCGCATGAGGTTTGCCATCAGCTCTTTTCTCTTTTTTGTTTCGCAATAAACAGCATAACCCTTTTCAATCGCATCGATGAGATCTTCGTTTTTCCATGGCTTGGTTACATACCTGTATATCTGTGCTCTGTTGATAGCATCGATAACGGCTTCGATATCCGAATAGCCTGTTAGCAGTATCCTGATAGGCTCAGGATGTTTTTCAACAACTGATTCAAAAAACTTAACTCCCGACATTTTCGGCATTCTCTGATCGGTGATCACAACATGAATATCTTCCTTGCCCAAGACTTCAAGTCCTTCTTTTGCTGAAGAAGCTGTAAAGATTTTATAGCGTTTACGAAAATTAGCTTTGAAAGCAACCAGGTTGTTGACTTCATCATCAACGTAAAGGACGTTTATCTTTTGGTCAGACATGGCGGTTAGTTTTATTAAACAAAGAATGCCAGCCTAAGTTTACGGGCAGAATACTTGTAGGTTTCATTGTCTCAATCCAAATTTCCTGTATTTTAAATCAGCCTATTGGCAATGATTTCCACAATTTGCGTCAAATGTATTAAGAAAACCTCAATTTCCTACAGCTATTGCGTAATACTTTTTGCGCAAAATACGCAGTGGATAAAATTATAAATCATTAGGCTATTATCTTTCATGCGGTTAGCTAACTTTATAGGGATTAAAGCGTAGGTTTAAACGCTTACAAAAATTTATTCTGGAATTTGATCCAATCTAATATAACTCTGCCCGGACATGGAACAAACTGAATCCAGCCTTAGTACATTACTGACAAATTCCAGAAAGTATAGATTAATCTGCGAGCCTCTTTTTTTTCGGTTGACAAATGAAGATGAACGCGAAAAGTTTGAAGAGCTTCTGCAGACTCCCGGAATAATGGTCAGCGATGAATTGCACGGACAGTTAAGGGAGTTGGTGAAATTGAAGAATCCAACGCACCGCTTTGTTTCTTCCCAGCTTGATGAAGCAGCAATAAATTATTTGAATGGACTACCCGGGGAGGAGTATGGTGTGTGGGTCTATTATCCGTGGCTGAATCATGTTGTTCATATTCTGGATAAAGAAGAATACAGAACACTCCGAACCAATCGCAATCAGTACAAAATAACTCCGGAGGAACGTGGAATTCTTGCAACCAAGACCATAGGAGTGCTTGGGCTTTCTGTCGGCCAATCCGTGGCTCTGACGCTTTCGATGGAAAGATGTTTTGGCGAGCTGAGAATTGCAGACTTTGATGTTCTTGAATTGACCAACCTGAATCGCATCCGCTCAGGCGTGCAGGATCTGGGATTATTGAAAACAGTTTCCACTGCCCGGCAGATCGCAGAAATTGATCCATATCTCAACGTTAAATGCTTTCATGAAGGGCTTACGGAAGAAAACCTTGATTCCTTTTTTCTGAAAGGGGGCAAGCTTGATATTTTGATTGATGAATGCGATGGGCTGGATATTAAAATTTTAGCCCGCCAAAAAGCGAAAGAATTGAAGGTACCTGTACTAATGGAAACCAGTGATCGCGGCATGCTGGATGTTGAGAGATTCGATTTAGAACCCAATCGTCCTATCCTTCACGGACTTATTGACCATCTCGATCTGAATCCTTCAAATTTGAAAGGCCTGACTAACGAGGAAAAGATTCCTTACATCTTGCCAATGGTTGGTTTAGATACAATGTCAGACAGATTAAAGGCATCTATGCTGGAAGTAGAACAGTCTATTACTACCTGGCCGCAACTTGCTTCGGATGTGATACTTGGCGGGGCTTTGTCCACGAATGTTTGCAGAAGAATCTCTTTGGATCAATTCCGCGCTTCAGGAAGATTTTTTGTT
>CAYOYI010000296.1:0-5493 GCA_964408105.1 uncultured Chitinophagaceae bacterium
CAACATCTTCCATTACATCGGTGGCGTGAGCAGCGCAACTGCCGGTTCCAAATGGAGCGATGATTTTAGCATGAGTGTTACCGGAACAAACGGATTTGTAACTCCGCTGAGTTGCAATCCTGCCAGCCCTTCGCTTGCTGGTAGCTCCAACTACGGTGGTTTCTTCACCTACCACGAATCTAATGTATCAACCTGTTACCTGTCGGGATGGAAAGTGGAGAATAGCGGCTATAACATTGCTCCCGGTTATGGCATTGCTGCAAGAATTAACAATGGAATAATCCTTGATGAAACCGCAACTTATCCGAATCCTGTAGATGATGTGGACGTTGTGGGCATGACAAAAACGGCAGGCAACACTGTAACTTACTCTAAGGGGTACAACCTTGTTTCAAATCCATTTTACGCTCCTCTTAATCTTAGTGGTGTTGTGGCTGACCTCACCGCTTCCGGTAACTGGGATGGTAACGTTTACATATACGATCCCGCAAGCGGCACTTATTCAGCAAATAACTTTTTGACTTCTAACCCGTTAACCATTAGCACCAACCAGGCTTTCTTTATCAGGGCAAGCGCTTCAGCCGCTGCCACCGGCCTGAGTTTCACTTTCAACAAAAACAACAGGACGACCGGAACGAATGCTACTTTCTATCGCCAGCAGCAGCCTTACGAATATGGGTTGATGATAGACGTAACGTCCAATACCGGTAAAACCGATCATGCTTTGATTGCTTTCGATGCAAGTTTCAATGACTTCTTCGATAATGGCTATGATGCGATGAAGTTGTACAACGATGCCGGTATTCCTTCTCTCTTTTCAAAAGCTGGTAATAATGAGCATGCGATTCAGGCGCTGCCACTGGTTAGCAATGACACTCGCTCTATCCCGTTGAGTATTTTCGTCACTACAAGCGGAACTCATACATTTATTTTCAATGGCATCGAAGATTTTCCGCAAACCAGCATCATCTGGCTTGAAGATCTGAAAACCGGAGCCATTCAATTTTTAAGACAGAATAATACTTATTCATTCAACGCCAATGTAAGTGATGCTGCGGACAGGTTTGTAATTCATTTTGCGCCCGAACTACTCATCAGCGTTACAGGCGCAGATTGCAGCGGCACGAACGGTGCCATTACCATTGACCAGCGCGGAGGTATTGAATGGGGTTCGATCCTGTTCGATGAAAACAACTACGCCATCTCCCGTGATGTTTTCACCGGAGCACTATACTTCACCCAACTCCAGCCTGGAAGCTATACGCTCGATCTAACCCATCCTGCCTCCGGATATTCGACCATAGTGACACTCGATGTGGAAGGTTTGCAACAGGTCACTGCTGAAATTGTTACGCTGGTGAACGAAGTGGAAAAGAATCAAGGTTTTTCAATTGACGCGATAACAAGCGGAGCGACCATTTACCAGTTAAATATGGGCGATGGAAACATCCTCAGCAACCAGCAAACGGTGCTGTATTCATATGCCGAGCCTGGAGTTTATGAGATCATTTTAAGCGCAGCCAATGATGATTGCACCGCTGAAGCAAGACACAAAATTTCTGTAACTGAAAAACAGGATACTGTTTCTACAGGAATTCAAAACCTTGTTGAAGGAACGATCAGTATTCATGCATATAACAATACTATTTACGTTTCACAAGCCGTGAGCAAGAAACCCGAATCCGCAACTCTGACCATTTTCAATCCGCTTGGTCAAATCATTTCTAAAATTGATCTTAAGGAAATGGCTTTCGGGGCTACTTACAAAACCAACGTTAACGTTGCCGGGGGACTGTATTACATCTCGCTGGAACTTCAAAACGGAAAGGCTGAATTGAAGAACGTTCTGTTGGGAGAACAATAATCACTTTCTCAAATCTTAAACGGAAGCCGCTTCAAACCGGGGCGGCTTCTGTTTTCCGGGCTTTTCAGCCCCCTGCCAATTTGTCTTTTATCTTTGCGGTGGCAAGAAAATTGACAACTACAACAAAACGAATTTTGAAGGCATGAACGAGGAATCTAAAGGTGCGCCTGAAAATGGGCAGGATGTGTTGAACCAGGAACCTGAAAAACAGGCAGTTAAGCCCAGGAGACGTTCTTCTATTATCCGGTTAAAAGAAAAAATTCACGGCTTGAAGGAGAAGAACGAAGAAATGAAGGATAAGTATCTGAGGCTTTACGCTGATTTTGATAATTACAAGAAGCGTTCGGCCAGGGAGTGGATTGAAAAGAATAAAGAGGCCGGGAAAGATGTGATCATTCAGCTTTTACCGGTGCTGGATGATTTTGAAAGAGCGATCAAAACAATTAAGGAAACCGGAAACATTGATGCGGTTAAGGAAGGCTCGGAATTGATCTTCAACAAGCTGAAAAAAAATCTCGAGCAAAAAGGCCTTGAGCCAATGGAATCAATCGGGCAACCATTTGACCCTGATAAGCACGAAGCAATTACTGAAATAGCTGCTCAGAAAGAAGAAGATAAAGGCAAGGTGCTTGACGAAATTGAAAAAGGATATTTCCTGAATGGCAAAATACTCCGGCACGCAAAAGTGGTAGTGGGCAAATAGCTTCGCGCGGAATAAGAAGAATACAAATGGCAAAAAGAGATTACTACGAAATATTGGGTGTTCCGAAAGATGCACCCGCTGATGACATCAAGAAGGCCTATCGCAAGGTTGCGCTGAAATTCCATCCTGATCGCAATCCCGGTAATAAAGAAGCTGAAGAAAAATTCAAGGAAGCTGCAGAAGCTTATGAGATCCTAAGCGACAAAGACAAGCGTGCAAAGTATGATCGCTTCGGTCATAACGGTGTGAAGGGCGGGCATGGCGGATTCAGCGGTGGCGGCATGACGATGGACGACATCTTCTCCCACTTTGGTGACATCTTCGGTGAAAGTTTCGGAGGGCGCGGAGGCGGAAGCCCGTTTGAAGATTTTTTTGGCGGTGGCGGACGCGCCCCACGAGGCGGAGGAAAACGCGGAGCGAATCTTCGCATCAAAGTGAAACTCACTTTACAGGAAATTGCTCACGGGGTTAATAAATCCGTGAAGGTGAAAAAGATGGTTGGCTGTGAGGTATGCCGCGGAACCGGGGCAAAAGACGGAAGCTCGTACAACACCTGCAATACCTGCCATGGCTCCGGCTATGTTCGCAAAGTCACCAACACTATTCTCGGGCAAATGCAAACTACTTCAACTTGTCCGAGTTGTCATGGAGAAGGGCAAATGATCACCGCACGCTGTTCGAATTGCAATGGTGAAGGAAAAATTTATGGTGAAGAAACGATCTCGATTGACATTCCGGCAGGAGTCAGCGAAGGATTGCAGCTTTCAATGAGTGGCAAAGGAAATGCAGGTGAGCGTGGCGGCCCCCCGGGCGACCTCATCATCCAGATTGAAGAAGTTCAGGATCCGAATCTGAAGCGCGTGAACAACATTGATGTTGTTTATCACTTGTACTTGAATTTTTCAGATGCCGCGTTGGGAACTTCAGTTGAAGTGCCGACAATCGATGGAAAAGCCAAGATTAAAATTCCGGCAGGAACACAAGCCGGTAAAATATTGCGGCTTAAAGGCAAAGGCCTTCCTTCTATTGACAGCCGCTATCATGTGGGAGATCAGCTAATTGATGTGAACGTCTGGACACCCAAGCATCTTTCGAAGGAAGAAAAGGAGATTTTGGAACGTCTTCGCAAATCACCCAATTTTCAGCCTAATCCTGAAGAAGGCGAAAGAGGTTTCTTCGATAAAGTGAAGGATATGTTCCAGGGTTAGTTATTTTTTCGTGTAACTTGTCCCGCTCCTGATCTTATGTCAATCCTTTCACTTCAAAATATCAGTAAGTCGTTTGGCAACAAAAAAGCTAACGACAACATATCGCTTGAAGTAAAAGAGAATTCAATCTTCGGATTACTGGGGCCAAATGGCGCAGGCAAAACAACACTCATCCGAATCATCACCAACATCATTGCCGCGGACTCCGGACAGATCATTCTTAAGGGAAAGCCATTTCATAAAGCGCATCATGAGATCATCGGCTATATGCCGGAAGAGCGCGGTTTATACAAGCAGATGAAAGTTGGTGAGCAGCTTATTTATCTTGCCCGGCTGAAAAATCTTTCCAAAAGCCAGGCGAAAGAACGGGTGAATTACTGGCTGGAGAAATTCAATATCAAGGATTGGTGGAACAAGCGCGTAGAGGAACTTTCAAAAGGAATGCAGCAAAAGATTCAGTTCATAGCAACCGTAGTTCATGACCCGAAGCTGCTTATCCTGGATGAGCCATTCTCAGGATTAGACCCGATCAACACCAACCTGCTGAAAGAGGAAATTTACGAGCTGAAGAAAAAGGGCGCTGCAATAATTTTTTCTACGCACCGCATGGAGCAGGTGGAAGAGATCTGCGAAGACATTGCGCTCATCAACAATGGAAAAAATATTCTGAACGGAAAAGTCAGAGATATCAAGAACCGTTTCAAAGAAAATAAATACAGCATCAGCTATGTTGGAAGTTTACCGGATTTAAACGGCAAGCTGAATGTTGTTTCACGTAAAGATCGTGAGCTGGTGGTACAATTACCGCCTGACGGCACACCGAACGAAGTGCTGCGCTATTGCATTGATAACAAAATAGAAGTTCACGGCTTCCACGAAATACTCCCCACGATCAACGAGATTTTTATTACCCAGGTCGCTCAAACAAATCAGCAGGATGAAAAAGATATGGCTCATCATTTCGCGTGAGTATGTGACGCGCGTTAGAAAACGCTCGTTCATCATCACAACCCTGCTCGCTCCTGCAGGGTTTGCACTGTTTTTCATATCCGTGATTTTTCTCTCAAGCTATGGTGAAAGCAAGAAACGCATCGTTGTGCATGATGACAGCGGATATTTCAAAAACAAATTCGCTGACGACCAGTCAGTTTATTTTTTCTTCAGCGATTCTGGATTTGCTTATTTGGAACAGAACTATCAAAAACTAAATTATGACGGCATCCTGCTGATCCCTCCAATATCAAACTTTAACAATCCCCGTGGAATTCAATACCGATCCGACAAACAACTTGGGATCAAAGTGAAAGAATACATCGAGGGTCAGATTTCCAAAGTGATCCGCGAAAAAAAGATCGAAGCTGCAAACATTGATAAAGAGGTATTGAAAGATCTTGAGAAAACTGAAGTAACCCTTGAAAATATCGTTTATGGCGAAGAAGGTGAAAAGAAAGGTGATACGTTGATCGCCACCGTGCTGGGCTATATAATGGGATTTGCCATTTACATGGTGCTGTTCATTTATGGAGCGATGGTGATGAAGGGCGTGATGGAAGAAAAGACTACCCGCATTATCGAGGTGATGGCTTCATCGGTAAGGCCGTTTCAACTTATGGTTGGGAAAGTGATAGGCATCGGTGCAGTGGGATTAACGCAATTCATCTTATGGTTTCTGCTGATCGGAGTTGTTTACTTAGTGCTTGGGCTTGCTTTTGCCGGGA
>CAYOYI010000297.1:0-5478 GCA_964408105.1 uncultured Chitinophagaceae bacterium
CCTATTATCGCTACATCATCTGCTTTTTCGTTTTCTACTTGCAGGAAGGAAATGTTCAGCTGTTAATTTGATTTTGAGCTTATTTCACAAGCCACAAATAAAGGCTGAGGTTATTTATACTTGCAATTTGCAAACCGAGAATCTCCCCGGAGACAAACAAATGCCTGAGATATGCTTTCGAATGTTTCCTGCTCACCGGTGTGCTGCTATCAGGATCAATCGGGCTAAAATCGTTCTCCCATTTTTTATTCCTTATGTTGATTATCCCGTTTCTCGTGAACAGCATGCCGTTTCTCCCGTTGCGTGTCGGCATAACGCAATCAAACATGTCAATGCCAAGAGCAATACATTCCAGAATATTTTCCGGTGTGCCAACTCCCATTAAATATCGCGGTTTATTATTGGGAAGAATTTCACAAACCGCGTTCGTGACTTCATACATGATCTCGGCAGGTTCTCCAACGGACAATCCGCCAATCGCATTTCCTTCGCAACTGAATTCAGAAATAGTTTCAGCAGAAGCTTTTCGCAAGCCGCTATACACGCTGCCCTGCACAATTGGAAATAATGTTTGCTCATAGCCGTAGTTACATTTCGTTCTGGTAAACTGGTCAATGCATCGTTTCAGCCAGCGATGTGTCATGCCCATTGAATTCTTTGCGTATTCAAAATCGCAGGGATAGGGAGTGCATTCATCAAATGCCATGATAATATCGGCTCCTATTGCCCGCTGGATATCAATTGCATTTTCAGGTGAAAAAAAATGTTGCGAGCCATCAATGTGAGATTGAAAACGAACGCCTTCCTCCGTTATTTTACGCCTTTCGGCCAATGAATAAACCTGGTAGCCTCCGCTATCGGTAAGGATGGGCTTGTTCCATCCAACGAAGCGGTGAACGCCACCGCCTTCGTTCAGAATTTTCAACCCGGGACGGAGATACAGATGGTAGGTGTTTGACAAGATGATTTCTGCACCGATCTCTTTTTCAAGTTCATCCATGTGAACGGCCTTCACGCTGCCCGCTGTTCCCACAGGCATGAACATGGGTGTTGTGAACGTACCGTGACCCGTTTCAATTTCACCGGTGCGGGCCTTGGTAGCGGAATCTGTAGAGGTGATTGTGAATCTCACTGTTTGTCGATTAACGCGGGAGTGAATGGATGTGAGTTATAATCCGATCTCAAGTGGGGTGAAGTATTTATTTTTAGAGCAGCCAAAGATAACAGCCTGTTTGATAGTCATATTCACAATTTATACTGCTTCCTTCCTTATCCTCACTTTTTTCTACCTGTTTGTTTTTTTAAGGTTTGCCGCCTCATCACCGAATCATCAGATCACGGAATCAGCTAATCCTCCGCCCGTTTCAGTCATCATTTGCGCCCGAAATGAAATTGATAATCTAAAAAAATTCCTTCGCTCTACCCTTGAACAGGATTATCCGCAATTCGAGGTCATCGTTGTAAACGATGGTTCAACGGACGGTTCACCTGAATGGCTTAAATCCATTGGCGATACTCATCTGCGCATAGTTGATCTGGAAAAAGATCGGGATGATTTTTCAGGAAAGAGAAAGGCTCTGCATGCAGGAATAAACGCAGCCAAACATGAGCTTGTTTTACTAACAGATGCAGATTGCAAGCCGGTATCAAATCATTGGATCAGTTTGATGGCCGGTGCCGTGCAAAGCGAAACACAAATCGTCTTAGGTTATTCTCCCTGCTCTAAGAACTCCGGCTTTCTTAATCTGTTCATTCGCTTTGAGAATTTCTTAACAGGGCTTTATTATTTATCCTTTGCACGGGCTGGTTTACCTTATATGGGAGTGGGGCGAAACCTTTTATACCGCAAGTCCGTAAGAGGACAAATCGGAGCGCTCGATACACACAAGAGGTTGATGTCAGGAGATGATGATTTGATAGTGAACCGGGTAGCCAACAACCGAAACATTGCCCTGATGACACATCACGATTCGCAAGTTTACACTTTGGCTCCGGCAACGCTCTCCGAATTCATTCACCAGAAAAGAAGACATTACTCCACAGGATTTTATTATAAGACTCATCACAAGTTAGCATTAGGAAGTCTCTACGCTTCACAAGCGGTTTTCAATTTTGTCTTCTTGTTTCTCTTGCTGAAACAGGAGTTCATCATTCCAGCGATATTCATTTTTCTTGTAAAAAATATTTTGCAACTGCTCATTTACGGAAAGGCAATGCGCAAGTTGAATGTCCAAAATCTTTGGATATTCACACCGGTGCTTGACATCTGCGCGTCTTTCTTTTTCGTTACTTTGGGCAGTCTTTCACTTTTTAAAGTAAAGACATGGAAGTAAAAACAAAAACATCCGACAGAGCTAAGGAAGACCTTGAATTGGTGAAGCGTGCCGTCAAGAAAAAAGACCAGGCCGCTTTCAAAAAATTGATGTCCCGCTACAAGGACTCGATCTATTTCATGGTTTTAAAAATGGTGCATGATCCTTCCGATGCAGAGGACATCACAATAGAGTCATTTGGCAAAGCTTTCAACAAGCTCGACAGCTATGACCGAAAATATGCGTTCAGCACGTGGCTTTTTAAAATCGCCACCAACAATTGCATTGATTTCATTCGCAAGAAAAGATTGGCTACCACCTCGCTGGATGAGCCGGTTGAAAACGATAAAGGCGATGAACTTTATGTAGATTTCAAAGCCGATGTGCCGAACCCGGAAGAGAAATATATCAAAAGCCAGCGCGCTTTTTCGGTGCGCAGCATGATCGAAAAGCTCGATGAAAAATATAAGCATCTCATTAAGCTCCGCTATTATGAAGAGCTTTCTTATGAAGAGATTGCTGTCGAGCTTGACATTCCACTCGGAACTGTGAAAGCCCAGCTCTTCCGCGCTAAGGAATTACTTTGCAAGCTGCTCGAAAATAACATCGAGAAAATTTAATCGGACAGTTTTTCCGCGCCTGAGTTGCAGAAAGCGTTAGTTTTAAAACTTTCGCATGATAGCAACAACCAAATCAACTCCTGCAGTAGAGTTGATCTATAAATATTTTCCAAAGCTTTCTTCCCGCCAGCGGGAACAATTTGAAATGCTCCTGCCGCTTTATTCCGATTGGAATGAAAAGATCAATGTCATCTCCCGAAGGGATATTGAAAATCTGTACGAGCATCATGTTTTACATTCGCTAAGTATAGCGAAGGTCATTCAGTTCAAACCCGGAACAAAAGTGCTGGATATAGGCACCGGTGGTGGGTTTCCGGGAATTCCCCTTGCGATAATTTTTCCTGAAACGAATTTTCATCTCGTTGATTCTATTAAAAAGAAAATTTCTGTGGTGGAAGCTGTAGCTGCCGACCTGGATTTAAAAAATGTCACTACTGAGTGGAACAGGGTAGAAAGCATTTCCGGAAAATATCATTTCATTGTTTCGAGAGCTGTGAGTTATTTGAGGACATTATACACCTGGTCGAAAAGCAAGATCAGCAATGAGCAATTCAACGACCTGAAAAACGGCCTGCTGAATTTAAAGGGCGGAGACATAATGGATGAAATAGAAACTTTGAAATCATCCATCTCCAGCGGGCAGCCCTATATTCAAAGCTTTCCGGTTAGCGATTTCTTTATTGAGGAATACTTCAGGGAAAAGTGGGTGGTTTACGTGGAAGGTTAACTTTTTGCGCTTGCACCTTGATAAAATTCCCCTAACTTTCGCATCATTTTACTTAAAGTAAACTCATAAAAATCATGAAAAGGATACTCGTGGTAGCTCTGATTGCCCTTTTGGGATCATACGGCAATTCTTTGCAGGCGCAATGCAGCGGAAGATATTATGATAAGATTTTTCCAGAGCCGGATGTGTTTGCAAACATTTTAGGTGTTCCGGTTCCTGATGTTACGAAGCTTTCACCGCATCGTGTGGTTTATGGCAATGCCGGTGGCACCTCATTGGATATGTATGTTCTTCAGCCTGAAAATGATCAGTTGTCGCAGAGGCCATTGGTAGTTCTGGCATTTGGAGGCAGTTTTACCGCAGGATTAAAGGAAAGTCCCGATATCATAAAGCTCTGCCAGGAGTTTACATCCAGAGGTTTTGTTACCGCTTCCATCGCATACCGGCTGCTGCCGGGAAGTTCCCCCATTGATTCGGCTAATATGTTAAAGCAGGTGATCAAAGCGGTTCAGGATGCTAAAGCTGCGATCAGGTTTTTTTATAAGGACGCACAAACCACAAATACTTACCGGATTGATACCAATAAAATATTCATGGGAGGAACCTCTGCCGGAGCGTTTATCGGAGTTCATATTGGACACGTTACCGATACGGTTGGATTGCAACAGTGGATGAAGGATATCATTGCCTCTCAGGGAGATCTTGAAGGAACCAGCGGGAATCCCGGGTACTCATCAAGGGTAGCTGGAATAATCAATCTAGCGGGCGCCATTGGGGATAGCTCATGGATTAAGCCGGGCGCAGTTCCTATGGTAAGCATGCATGGGGATGATGATGGTACGGTACCGTATTGCACAGATATTATTAATGTTTCCGGTAATGATATTATAGAGGTGGATGGTTCGGCCACAATAAAATCCAGAACAGCACATTTAGGCATCAGGCATCCATTTTACACATGGAGAGGAGCGGGCCACGTACCCTATGTTGACCCCACGCCTACCAGCGATGGACCGGCATATATGGATACAACGGTTTGGTTTGTGCGGGATTTTCTTTATGAAATGATGACCGGCACCCGGTGTCCGCAGCCCTGGAATACCTCAGGTCGCGTAGCTAATCCATGTGGTGAAGAGATATTCGATCCCACCGATACCGCAACCGCAACGGGCATCATTCAACCAATAGCGAGCGGAGATATGCTTGTTTATCCCAATCCGTCTGACGATGCCGTGGTTGTTGAAATACCCTTCGATCCCTCACAGGTTGATGTGGTGCAGGTTTATGATCAGGTTGGCAGGTTGGTCAGAACAGCTTCGGCTTCTGGTTCAAAAATATTATTGCATAAAAACGACCTGGGCGCAGGATTATTCGTTGTGGTTGTGAAACCAAAAAGCAAGCTGGCGCAGGCGGTCAGGGCCAAGATGCTGATTCAATAGATAACCATATTATTTGAGCATAGCCAACCAGCGTAATGCGGAAAAGAAACATTCTGGTCAATTTAGTTTTTACATTCTTGGCAACGTATGCTTTTGCCGGAGGTTTCCAGGTGAATCTGCAAGGCATAAAGCAAAACGGTATGGCTCATACCGGAGTTGGCTTAAGCCAGGATGCCAGCAGCGTTTTTTTTAATCCCGGAGCGCTTTCATTTCTTTCACAACGTATTAATATCAATGCCGGAGGTAATTTCATTCTTCCAAAAGTCACTTATCAAGAGCCAGACCCGGGTTTTTACACTACAGAAAACACCAATAATCTCGTTACACCTATTTTATTTTATGCGTCATACAGGGTTAAAGAAAAATCCCGATGTACGGTA
>CAYOYI010000298.1:0-5454 GCA_964408105.1 uncultured Chitinophagaceae bacterium
ATAAAAAGATTGAGCCCGATGGTTATTTCACCCGAAGTAAGAGTGATTGTGTCACCGGAGATCCCTGCTGCAAAACGAATAGTATCACCGCTGCTAGCAAGGTTGTTGATTGCTACACGGAGAGAGCCCGCACCGGAATCATTGGTATTCGTAACTGTAATGACATTGCCCGCTTGCACCAAAGAAATGGAAAGCAGCAAAACAGAAATACTAAGGACAACTTTAGACATTGTGGAACGTATTCCGACAAAAACAGGTCTCTTGTAACTCATAAAATTTTTCCAGGGTTTTTAATTCTTGATGATTTGCTTCACCGTTAATCCTTTAGTACTCACAATTTGCAACAGGTATGTTCCGGATGAAAATCGGGTCATATCTATTTTCTTGATTTCATTTTTGATTGATGATTGGACAACCATTTTCCCGACCGCATCATAAAGTTTTATCATTGCTACTTCAGTTTTCAAACCTTCAATTCTAACAAAGAAAAACTGTTCAGCAGGATTTGGGTATATACTGATTTCAACTTCATCAAGCGGAGAATACAGGCCGCTGCAAATGTCAACCGTAATCTCTACACTATCTGTACCTGTACAGCCATTCGGACCGGTGAGCGAATAATAAATTACATGATTTCCCAATCCGGCTGCTGCAGGATATAAAGTATCATTGCTGACGCCTGCTCCGGAGAATGTGCCCCCAACCGGTGTTGCTCCAAGAATCAAATGACTTTGATTAACGCAAATTGTATCCGGGGCAAAAATCGCATCAATAGTGGGTGAAGGTTTCACTGTCACTGTTACAAGAGCAACATCTTCGCAGTCAAAAACATTGGAAACGGTCACGGTATAGTCAGTTGTAGCTGAAGGACTCACTGTGGTTGAATTAGAGGTTGAACCGTTGCTCCATTCGTAAATTGTTCCTCCGGTTGCGGTAAGTGTGATTTCATCTCCATCACAAATAGTAGCGTCTGGGCCGGCTTGTGCATTAACTGCAGGTCTGATAATTACATTCACCGCATCGGTTGCAGTGCAGCCGTCATTGCTCGTTACTGTGACGCTGTAGGTTTGATTTGAAGTTGGGCTAACGTCTATGTACTCAGTGGTTGCGTTTGTGCTCCACAGATATGTTCCGCCACCAAAAGCAGTTATGGTCAGCAATTCACCAAGACAAAGATCTGCTTCATCATCAAGACCAGGCTCAGGCAAAGGATTCACTTCAACAAAGACACTATCCGAATCGGTGCACCCGTTAGCAGACGTAACGATTACCGAATAAAACTGGCTTGCTGCCGGGCTTACGGTAATAGACGCATTTGCATTTCCATTGTTCCATAAATACGTACCTCCACCGGTCGCGGTTAATGTGGTGGATTTGTCCGAACAAATGATAACGTCAGCACCCGCATTGGCAACGGGCGGAGTATTTACGTTTACGGTCACGGTATCAGCGGACGAACAAGTGGCATTAGCCGTCACTGTTACAGAGTATGTGGTGGTGGAAACTGGGCTTACGGTAATGGATGCTGTCATCTCTGAGGTGCTCCAATTGTAAGTTCCTCCGCCTGATGCTGTAAGCGTAGCGCTCTCACCATTGCAAATACTTATATCTGTTCCCAAATCAAATATAGGGAACGCAGTGACCATTACAAATACTTCATCTGATGCTTTACATCCGTTTCCGCTGGTGACTGTTACTGAATATGTCGAATCCGCGGAAGGAGTCACGATTAAAGAGGCTGTGGTATCACCTGTGTTCCATTCAAAACTTCCTGATCCGGTTGCTGTAAGAGTTGCGCTTTCTCCCTCGCAAATAGATTGATCATTGCCTGTGGATATTGATGGAAGGGGTAACAGTGTAACCGTTGCTGTGTCGCTGCCGGAACAATTGTTTGAATCCACAACATAAACATAAATGGTACCGCTATCCCCCACAGTGATGGTTTGCACGCTGTCACCGGTTGACCACTGATAACTGGCTCCCTGATTACCCGCGTCAAAAGTGACACTATCACCTTCGCAGATAGAGATGTCATCCAATACAACAGTTAATCCGCTGCCAATACTAACAACTGCCGAATCGGAATTCACGCATCCGTTTGTATCAGTAACCGTAACGTGGGATGTTCCTCCGGAACATACGGTGATACTCTGTGTGGTCGCACTATTAGACCAGCTATAGCTTGCTCCCGGATTGCCTGCATTCAGTATCGTGCAGCTTCCCGGACAGATGGTGGCATTTGCTATGTTAACCACGGGTAGAGGATTTACTTTAACGGTGACCGTATCCTTGAGGATACAACCAGAGGCCGCTGTTATTGTAACCGAATATTTTGTTGTAACAAGCGGGGAAACGTTTATAGAAGCTGCACTTTGACCACTACTCCACAGATATGCTATTCCTTCGGCTGCTGTAAGAGTGGCTGTATCTCCTTTGCAAATAGTATCATTTGGCCCTGCATCAACCGAGGGTAATTCTACAAAAACGCTCATGGTATCCGAGTCGGAGCAACCTCCGTTATCGAGCGTCCATTCCAGGGAGTTCAATCCTGCAGCTAAACCGGTAACATAACTTGCAGGCGAAAATGGATTTCCAAAAGTCCCGCTGCCGCTGATCACTTTCCATCTGCCGGTACCAAAAGCAGGTGGGTTAGCTGCAAGGGTAACGGTATCGTTAAAACAAATGCTGTCGTTTGGTCCGGCATCAGCAACCGGGTGAGTGAAAATAGTTACAGAATGACAATTGTCTGAAAGATCAAGGCAGCTTACACCGCTCAGACTTGAGATCGGTTGTCCAAGGTAGAGTGCGATGTTGACAGAATCTTTCAGGTATGAAACCGCACAAACCTGGTAATCATTCCCCGTAGCTGCTCCGGGATATTGATTTGAATTCCCCAAATCCTGCGTAAAATCAACAATGGTCCCGGAACCATTAAGCGCGAGAAATTCAAATCCAAACAAGTTGGTGTCTGGTTGAGCGGGTAGCAGAATATTACCGGCTCCGGTTATTGTTGTAACGTAATCACCATACTCACCTGCATCAAATCCGGTGGAAATGAGGTAATAAACTTTAGATGGTTCCAGGAATGCAGAATCAATCCTTGAAATGGTTGACGAAGTGGCGCTATCATCGTTGGCTGCAATAAATGTTATCGGGGGATTAGCCGTGAGGTCAAAAGGATCAGTATATAAATAAATAATACCGTCATATCCCAACTGCGTCTGGCTTATAAAATAATATCCAGGCTGGTCAACCTGAAAGGTTTTGATATCATAGATCGGGTTAAATCCTGAACAGCATGTTCCATCCGTAAACGGACGACCTGGGAGTGGAGCCCAGGTGAAAACACTGGCAGTGTTTCCGGTAATGGTATTCGTTGCGGCCGGAGAAAAATTGAAGAAGAAGTCAGGTTCCAATGAAAAGTTAAGAGCAGAATCGCCCTCACAAACTACGGTAGGCGTTGTATTGAACTTTCCTCCATCGGAGGCAAAAACTTTCACAGTCACGTTGTCTGAGGCCGTGCAGCCTATGCCGTCCGTTCCTGTGACAGAGTAAATTGTGGTATAAGGCGGGATAACTTGTGTTGAGGTTGTGGTTGCACCATTGCTCCAAACGTAGGAAACACTTCCGGATGCGGTTAGGGTAACCGGAGTGTTGGCGCATACCGTATCTCCAATTCCTGCATCAACCACTCCACCGGAGAGTACCACAACCACATGACAGTCATCAGTCAAATCCACGCAAGAATTGGAATTAGCAACACTTACGAGATTGCTGTAAGGCTGTCCGATGAATGATGATAAATTCAGATTGGCTGCGGAATATGCAATGCCGCATACATTGAAAGTATCTCCGTTTGCACTTCCAGGGAAAGTGTTGTTGTTGGTTAGATCATCTCCTATAGAAACAATTGTGCCGGAGAGAGTTGAAACGACATAGTTGTAATCCAATGGCCTGTCATCAACCGTTCCCTGTGACAGGATAATACTTCCGGGGCCCGTAAAGTCCGTAGAGTAGCTTCCCGTATCTGTAGTACCAAAGCCGGAGGAGACGAGATAATAATTTTGATTTTGATTTAAAGCCAGTCCTGAAATTCCCGACCATCCTGTTCCCAGCACATCGTCATCATCATTGCCGGAAACGAACGTAACAGGTGGGTTTACGGTCAGGTCAAAAGGATCAGTGTAAATGTAGATCACACCATCATAACCTGACTGGGTCTGCAGGATATTATAATTCCCCGTTACGGTGACCTGAAATCCAACTACCTGATACGGTGGGTTGGTTGATACGCCCCAGCAGCACGAACCGTCATCTTCAAAAGGCCTTCCTGGCAAAGGATTCCAATTAGGAACATCATTGGTATTTCCGGAAATGTTGGTTGTTGGTGTTCCGGACAAAAATGAGGGGGATAAACCTAAGTCGAGGGCAGGGAATCCGCTGCAGGCTGTGGTTGTGGAAGTATCAATAACACCTGCATCAGCGGTTATAGAACCACAATCAAAAATCACAACATCATCAATTCCCAAAATGAATTTATCTGTGGAATTATTTCTGAACGCTATGTAAACGGTTTGATTGGCGTATGCCGTTAGATCAGCTGAGCGTTTTGTCCAGGTAATATTTTCGGCACCTATAGAAAAAAGCGGAGCGTTAGCGAGAAAGGCAGTGTCTGTTGGAGTGGAAGTGGAAATTCTAACTTCATAACCGTCAGCGCTTGCATCAAAAGCCAGAGCATACCAGTTCATCAGGCTATTGCTTCCAAGCGTTATCGCGGGCGTAATCAGCCAGTCATCGGCCTGCCCGGGTGGAAGGTATTTTGAAGTGCTGACTGCAATAGTGTCACCCAATGCAAATGGATCATCCCACGCTACCCAGGCATCAGTTACGAAGTCGGTTTGTGTGGAGTCAGGGGTTAGTCCATCCTTGTCAAGCAGTGTCCATGTTCCGGGGATGCCTTGCTGGAAATCTTCCGAGAGAATGAATTGCGAAAACGCATTGCCTGTGAGGCTCGCAAACAAAATGACAAGGCAGGACTTTTTAATAAACTTCTTACTTAAATCATTCATATCAATCGGCTTGGTGAAAAAGTGGAATACAATATCAGCAGAGAAATTAAAATTACAAAATCTCCCTCTGCTTTAGTAGCTGTCTGCCGCTAAATGACTTTATAGTTACGAAAGGCAAAAGGCCGCCAGCCGGTTGTTTGCTCCACCCAATTCAACAGCTTGTCTTTTGCCGGAATATTTACCCGCGAGGCTTCATAAACAAAGGGTCGGTTGAGGTCATTTATTCTTTCCTGCATCACTTTTGGATGCGTACCCGTAAATGGCACAACAAGGCGCCTGCCCTGGTATTCGAAAGCAGTTTGTCCTTTAAAATTTGTCTCAATCCATTCATCATCGTGCCAGTATCTTTTAAACTCCTTGATGCGCTGCAATTCATTTTGAGGGC
>CAYOYI010000299.1:0-3091 GCA_964408105.1 uncultured Chitinophagaceae bacterium
CAATGTTTCAGTTGCAAGCTGACAGAGTTCTTTTATGAAATCAATAGAGTTGATTAAACCCTTCTCTGCCTTATCTCTTAACTCTTCCAACCTTCTGCTCAGGTCTTTGAATTTCGGATTGTTACCGTGTTTCCCGAGCCTGCCGATTAACAACTTCATTACTCTTTCCGCTTCTTTGGGGTCTTTTTTATTCATCAAACCCTCTATTACTTTGGCATCGAGTACCACCTCTTCCATATCGTGACTGATGCCTTTCACTTCAATATGTTCATGAATGAGCTTCGTGGTTTGTGCGCCAAAGGCATGCCACAGCAACCGCCCGTTATCACCTGTTGAAGGCTTCACGGAGATGTAAACTTGCGAAAGCCATTTATACGATTGCTGATATTCATTTAATACGGGGTCAGGAGAAAGCGCTTCCCACAGTTTGGATAACACTGAAAAGTCTTTTGCAAAGGCATCGCGTTTTTCATCGGTGTTAATGCATGCCTGCGCTGCCTGCAAGGCTTCAAAGCCAACACTGCTGATGTCAACACCTTTGAAATGCGACAGGCACTTCGCCACTTGTTCCGGCAGTTTATCCTTTAACTCCTGCAGGTTGGTAATAACATTCTTTACCGATTCCTCATCAAACATCAGCGCTTTTGCCGTGTCATCAAACACTCCGAAATAATCTACGATGCGCCCAAACTCTTTATTGGGAAACAACCGGTTGGTGCGGCAAATTGCTTGCAGCAATGTATGGTCGCGCAACGATTTATCGAGGTACATGGTTTGCAGAACAGGCGCATCAAAACCCGTCAACAATTTCGCAGTAACGATGAGCAGTTTAAGCGGTGAATCCACATCATTGAATCTATCCACCACTTCTTCCTGTTTGCTTTTATCCATGCCCCAGCGTTCTTTAAAATCCGCATCATCATTCGCTGATATGCTGATAACCACTTCCGTGGCTTCAGCCGGCAACAGCTTATCCAACTCTTCTTTGTATTGTATGCATGCATAGCGGTCAGGCGTTACGATCATAGCTTTAAAACCTTCCGGTTCCACATGCGCCTGAAAATGTTCAACGATGTCTTTCACGATGGCCTGAACCCGAGCAGGTGATTTCAGAAACACCGACATGCTTGCCGCTTTCTGGCTCAGCTTGTTGCGGTCGGCTTCATCGAGGTCTTGGGTCAGCTCGTTAAAGGCTGTATCAAGGTCTTCCTTGCGAATATGATAATCAGGCAGGCGTGGCTCAAAGTGTAACGGCTTGGTCGCTTTGTCCCTTAAACTCTCCTGGAAAGTATAGCGGCTCATATAACCTTCTTTATCTTCATCAGCGCCAAACGCCCAGAAAGTATTTTTCTCTGCCTTGTTGATAGGGGTTCCGGTCAATCCAAACAAAAATGCGTTGGGCAGCGCGCTGCGCATCCTTCTTCCGAGATCACCCTCCTGCGTGCGGTGCGCTTCATCCACCATCACGATGATGTTGTCGCGCTTGTTCATATCAGGGTAAGCATCCCTGAACTTATGGATCATGGTGATGATGATCTTTCGCGTATCCTTTTCCAGCAGGCTGTGCAGTTCCTTAATGCTGTCGGTGGTGATCATGTTAGCCACTTCAGATGAAGCGAACGTACCGGTGATCTGCGTGTCGAGGTCGGTGCGGTCAACCACAATGAGCACCGTGGGACTGCCCAACGCTTCCGCTTTGCGCAGCTTTTGCGCGGCAAACAACATCAACAGTGATTTGCCCGAACCCTGAAAATGCCAAAGCAGACCTTTTTTTATTTTTCCTTCTTTTACCCGGTCAACAATTGCGTTAGCACCTTCGTACTGCTGATAGCGGCAAACCACTTTTATCTTTTTGCCTTTGTTGTTGGTGGCATAAATGGTGTAATACTGTAAAATATCCAGCAGTGTGGATGGCTTCAGTAAATGCGTTAATTGTTTAGCCACATCCTGCAACCCGCGTTGTAGGGGCAAATCATGATTTGCCCCTACAGCTTCCAAACGCCAGGGTGCCCAAAACTCCAGAGGCGTTCTCACGCCACCGATAAAGAGTTCCTTGCCTTCGGTGGCGAATGAAAACACATTCGGCACGAATAACTGCGGCACCGCATTTTCATAGATCACATTGATATCGTGTGCGGCATCAAACCACGTCACTGCCGGGCGCACCGGTGTTTTAGCTTCGCCCACCACCAGCGGAATACCGTTCACGAACAGCACGATATCCGGTATTTTGGTTTCCCTTGCCCTGATCTTAAACTGGTTGGTGAGGACGAAACTGTTGTTCCCCAATTCATCAAAATCAATCAACCTGATGGTGACGTGCGCGTTGTTTTTGCCAAAGGGCAAGGTGATCTCATTGCGCAGCCATTTGGCAAACTCCTCATTGGCTCTCACCAAACCAACGTTGTTCACCGTGATCAGGATTGACCGCAGCTTATGGATCACCTCATCGGCCCGTTCGGGCTGCGCGGCAATGGAAGGATTAAGGCGGCACAGCGCCTCTTTCAATTCCTTCTCCGCAAACACCTCCGTGATATCGCGTTGCAGCAGGTCCGCCTGCACATATTTCCATTGCACCTCATCGCCATAATCCACCGCATCTTCTTTCACCGTGTTCCCCTGCACCGCATTCAGGTTCACACCCGTCATTTTGTGGATGATGAAATGCTCTGCGCTGTTCTGTTCGTTAAATGCCATTATTTGAAAAATTTATCGTCATGCCATCGTGCGGGGTTATCCATGATGTATTCCGATATGGTTTGATAGGATTGTTCATTGCGGATGATGTGGTCGTGATAATTGCGTTGCCATAACGGAACACCCGGCATTTGCCGGATAATATTAATTTGTTTTGCCGTATTCATTTTATACCACCCGACCATTTTCGACAACAACATTTTCCTGCGTTGGTCGCGTAATGATGGGGGCGATGGTTGTAATGGCGATTCATGAATCGCCATTTCGGGGGGTGGCGGTGATTCATGTAGGGGCGATTCATGAATCGCCCCGATGGGGGGTTCGTACGATTCATGTAGGGGCGATGAATGAATCGCCCCTAAGGGGGGATGCGATACCGTTGTTCCGGGCGATT
>CAYOYI010000299.1:3120-5450 GCA_964408105.1 uncultured Chitinophagaceae bacterium
CCCCCCCCCCCCCCCGGGCCCCCCCCCCCCCCCGCCCCCCCCCCACCCAGCCCCCGCCCCACCGGGGGGCCGCCATCCCGTTGTACCGGGCGATTCGTGAATCGCCCCTACGGGGGGTTCCATGATTTCAATGATCGCGTGCACGTGGTTGGGCATCACCACAAACGCATGCATTTGCGTATGCGGATAATGATGCGGTATGTTTTCAAAATACGTATGCGCGATGTTGCCATAATCATTCAATTGCATTTTGCCGCCATCCACCGCTCCGAACACACATTCGCGGTCTTTGCAGCAGATGGTGATGAAATACAATCCTGCCTGCGAATAATCATAACCCTTCAACCTGTATGATTGACGGTGGTGGATTTGCGCATCGTATTTCATAGGTCGTATTGATTGACAGGCAATCGCGTTCTTTCTTTTTAAAATTCCTTATTCCAGGGTGGCAATGTTCCGTGCACCGCATAATACCGCTGCATCAGCAGCCCTTCCACATATCCCGGCAGATCATGATGCTTTTCATCGTGCGTCACAAACCAGTATATGTCAAGGGCATCAATGCTTTCTTCTTTCATTTTTTTATCAAAGAATTCCTGCCGCTTTATGCCTTCCTGCTTGTTGTTGATGCGCGACCTCAGCAACTGATCTTTGAATGCGCCTTGCTGCTGCATGGTGCCCGATTTGCCGATGTAAACCAACTCTACCTTCCCTTTGGCAAGGCGGACGATGTAATAAACACCCGGCTTGTCCGGCACATCCTTGCTCACGGCTGACAGGCTGTCTCCCGCATTAAAAAAGAAGTGTCCGTTGTTTTTGTATTTATTGGTTTCTGTAAACATCGCTACCCTAATATCTCATTTAATAATTTCTGCTTCAACAGCTTCAATGTGGCTCTTTGCCGTTTGAGTTGATTAACGGTGTTATACAATTGTTGTAGAACATTCAAAATCTTCTCCTGTGTTTTTAAATCAGGAATGGAAACTTCCAAATCAGCTAAATCTTTCCATTTAGTTCTGGGTGAAAGTGAACCAGCCGAAGTGCTTACAGCATGGTTGATAAAAGCATCAGCAGAAATGTAATAAGGAAGCAAACCTTGTAACATTTTTTTTGCTTTTGCTCTAATGACTAAAATGTCTCCTGAGCAAATGCCATCATAATCCGCAATGGCAACTTTCTTTAAATAAGCTCTGCGTTTGCCAAATAACACATCACCTTTTGCAAAGCGTTTGGAAAATGTTGTTCCGTTAGCTACCAAACCGAAACCTTGCAATTGAAAGTTTTCCGGTTCTATATTTTCTAAACCAACAAAGCGTTCTACTTCTTTTTCATGCTCAGGGTACTTTTTGTCGCATTCTGCTATTTCGCCAAAGGTGGTTGCTGTGCATTTTTTGTTGTTTAATAAATTCCCAAACACAGGTTCGTGGCTCATCAATCCATTTACCAAATTCTTTTGCAACGTCTTCAAATTCTTCTCCTGCCCATCCACCTGCTCCATAGCCGTTTCTATGGATTGAAAAAGTGCGGCTATTTGTTTTTGCTCGGAGAGTGGGGGAAGGGGGATTTCTTCATTGAAAACAATTCTATCTGAAACGGCAGGATATGCTGTTCCTTTTTGAAGGTTGCAAAGTTTTTCAATGAAAAACGGAGAACTTGTTGAATAGAATAAATACTCAGGTGCTGCTTTTTCATTTGCTCTGATTACGGTAAATCCAGTTGAAGCAATTGCATTTGGTATTTCCTTATCAACGAATGCAATTCTTTCTAAGTTAACTCGAACCGTTGAAAAAAGTGTATCTCCTTTTTTTACTATTTGCCTTGCCCTTGAAGAAGCAATAGACCAGTCCAATTCTTGAATTTCAAATATTCTTTTTGCTGTGGAATTTATTGAACCAATGTCAATGTAATTGAACTTTCCTGATTGCTTGCGAATATCAACATTGCTTGTCTTTTCACAAACGTCAGAAAGTTTTACAGTTGTCCATTTATCTTTTCTCAACTTCATGCTTCTAAACCTATTTGTTTGAGTTGAGTAAACAGATTATCTAAGGAAGCATTGATTTGTTTCTGCCCTGTTTTAATATCAGCAATCAATTCTTCGGTGTTGTGTTCAATTTCGTTTGAAGATTGCTTCACATACAACTGCAAACTCAAATTGCCATTATTATCCAACACTTCTTTATTGCTCATCACTTTGGCAAAACCTTCAGCATCTTTAAACTTCCAATAAGCATCGCTTATCTTTTTGATGTGCTGCGGTTCCAGCCATGCATTGGTGCGTTCAATGCGTAGTTCTTCTTTGGCATCAATAAAAATAATTTTGCCTTTCC